>JAQGNA010000260.1 GCA_028292075.1 Rhodoferax sp.
CGGTGCCGGTGGCGGCCTGGCTGCGCTGCTGCAGCGCCGCAAAGGCCGGCGTGTCGGCGAAGCGCAGATAGAGGCAGCGGAAGAAATGCGCCGTGCCTTCCACCGCCTCGACGCGCCAGGCCTGGGCCGGGGTCGCCGCGGCGATGGCCCGGGCGTGAATGGACAACGCGGCGAGGTCATCAGCCAGATCGCCCGCCAGATCGCCCGCCAGGTCGCCCTGGACGGTGACATGAGGCACGAACGCCGGCTGGCCAAAGCGCGGTGCCAGTGCCGTCACCAGCGCCGTCAACTCGGCCTGCGCTGCGGGCTCGGGCAACAGCCAGAGCGAATAGGCGGCCGCGCTCATTTGCCGACGCCGGACAGCACGTCCGCCTTGAGGAAGCGCTCGACGAACAGCATGAACAGCACCGACGGCACCAGCAGCAGCAGCGCGGTGATGGAGGCGATCTGGTAGTTGCCCTCGAGCGCGGCGTTTAGCATGGTGAGCGGCAGCGTGCGGACGTTGGGCACGCCAACGAAGAAGGTGCCGGAGAACTCGTCGAGCGAGATCAGGAAAACGAAGATCGCGCTGGCCAGCAGGCCCGGCGCGGCCAGCGGCAGCGATATGGTCAGGAAGGCGCGCAACGGCGAGGCACCGAGATTGCGCGCCGCCTCCACCTGTTCGCTGCCGATGGCGGCGAAAGTGGCCGAGGCGATCCACACCGCGAATACCAGCCCCTGGATGGCATGCACCAGCATCACCCCGGCGATGGTGCCGGTGAGGCCCAGGCCGTAGAAGATGCGGGCGATGTTGAGATGCACGGCGATGGTCGGGAAGGCCTGCGGCAGCAGGAAGAACAGCAGGAACAGGCTGCGCATGGGCAGGTCGCGCTTCGACAGCGCATAACCCGCCGGCACGGCCACGGCCAGGCTCAGCGCCACGGTGAGCACGGCGATCACCAGGCTGGTCCACAGCGCCTTCATGGCGCCGGCCTCGGGGCGGAACACCTTGGTCCAGAATGCGAAACCCCAGCGCACCGGCAGCTTGGCCGGGAAGTACCAGGCTTCGGTGACGGTCCAGATCAGCATGTTCAGCAATGGGCCGAAGATGGCCACCGCCAGCAGCCCGATCAACAGGCCGCGCAGCAGGCCCCCGGCCCATGACGGCATGCGCCAACCCGGGCGGTGCAGCGGCGGAAGCGAGGTGGAAGCCAGGCCTCGGTACGACGTGGGCATGGCAGCGCTCATCGCGGCTTGCCGCCTTCGCGGATGCCCTGGCGCAGGTAGAACCAGGCGGCCACGCCGCTCATGGCGAACGACACGAAGCCCAGCGCGTTGGCCACGCCGTAGTCGCCGTAGGAGTTGACGCGCCAGGCCATGTCGACGGTGAGCAGGGTCGGCGAGCCGGCCACCAGCATCATGGGCACCGACAAGGCCGACAGCATGGTCACGAACGAAAGGATGAGCGCCACGAACACGGTGGACCGCACCTGCGGCACGACGATCTCCATGAGGATGCGAAAGCGCCCCGCCCCCAGCCCGCGCGCCGACTCGATCATGCTGCGGTCCATCGAGGCCATGGCGCCGCTGATCAGCAACGCGGCGAAGGGCAATTGCTTCCACACGAAGGTGACCACCACGCCGCGCCAGTCGAGCAGGCTGATGGCATGCAACGGGTCGACCACGCCGAGCGACATCAGCGCGTTGTTGAGCATGCCGTTCTTGGCCAGGAAGGTGCGCATCAGCTGCGCGGCCACCACGAACGGAATGAACAGCGGCCAGCGGTAGAGCCAGCGCAGGATGAACACCGCGCGCGGGTTCTCGCCCAGCGTGAGGTAGCCCGCGATGGCGATGGCGAACACGCCCACCAGCGCCGTCGACAGCACGGTGACGCCGGCCGTGAGCGCAATGTCGCCGCCGTAGAGCGCAAACGCTTTCTGAAAGTTCGCCAGCCCCCAGGCGCCGGTCGCCTCGTTGCGAAAGGCGAAGGCCAGCGACAAGACCAGCGGATAGACGAACAGCAGGCCGACCATCACCAGGGCCGGGCCCATCAGCAGCAGGGCCGGGCCGAGCCGCCCGCCGTGGAAGAGGACGCCAGCGCGTGCCACTTCAGTTCTGCACCTGGGCTTCGTACTGTTCGCGCAAATCCTTGAAGTAAGGCGCGAGCGGGAACGGCTTGCCGTTCTTCGCCAGGTCGGCCGGCGTGATGTCGACGAAGAGCGAGTTCCACACCTTGGGGTCGAGCGCCGGCTTGACCACGTTGGCGTCGATGCCGGGGTACCAGTTGAAGCGCTTGACGATGCCCTCGGCCTGCACCTCGGGGCTGGTGGCCAGGGTGATGAACTTCTTGGCCAGCTCAATGTTCTTGGCCTTGGCGGGAATGGCGTAGTAGTACGGCTGGCCGGGCATGCCGGGCGAGAGGATCTTCAGGCGCAGGTTGGGCGCCAGGCGGCCCTCGGCCTTCCAGCTCTGGAACATGTCGACCCACACCGGGCCCATGGCGATCTCGCCGCGGTTGAGCATGTCGAGCGTGCCGGCATTGCCCGGCGTGAACACCACCTGCTGGTTGAAGGCCTTGAGGTCGGCGAAGGCCTTCTTCCAGCCGGCTGAATTCTTGGCGTCGTACGGGCCCTGCTGCACCGCCTCGGGGTTGCCGCCGTAGGCGTACATCCAGCCCACCACGAAAGCCACGCCCGACATGCCGTTCTTCAGGCCGTTGTAGCCGAAGGCCTTGGGGTTCTTGGCGACGAAGGCGCGCATTTCGTCGTACGAGCCGGGTGGATTCTTGACGAGGTCGGGGTTGTAGGCGATGGCGGTCTGGCTCTCGAACATCGGCATGACGTAGCCGTCGACGTTGACGCCCAGCGCCTGCTTCGCCGACTGGCTCACCGCGTACTTCCCGGTGGGGATGCTGTCGCGGTATTTCATGAGCAGGCCTTCCTGCACCATCTCGCCGGTCTTCTGCTGGTTGGGGATGATGACGTCGGTGTCCCAGGTGGCCACGCCGGCGCTCTTTTGCGCCTGCAGCTTCTCGAGCATCTTCTGGGAGCCGGCGTCGTCCGGCCCGGTGCCGACGACGCTCACCTTCACGCCCGGGTTCTGCTTCTCGAACAGCGGGCCCAGGTAGTCGGTGATGTAGTCGACCATGTTCTGCGATCCGCCGCTGATGACGTTCAGCGTGGTCTGCGCCTGGCCCGCGCTGCAGAAAGACCCGAGCGCGATGGCGATGGACAGCGACAGGGAACGATGCATGTTCTTCATGGTGATGATTCCTTCGAATGGGTGAAAGGTCTTGGGCTCAGGCGTGCGCGGCGGGCACGCGCTGCGAATCGCGCGGAAAGACATGCAACGCGGCCGCCGGCACGTGCACGGTGACGTCGGCACCCTGCGGCACGGCGCTCGGGTGGTCGATGAAGAAGCTGCCGCTTTGCGTGGCGACCTCGCAGCGGTAGCCGCCGCCGAGGTAACTCACCTGGCTGATCTGGCCGGGCAGCTGCAGCGCGCCATCGGCCTCGGGGCGCTGCAGCCGAAGCGAAGCGCGTTCGCTGCGGAAATGCACCTGCACCGGCCCGGCGAACAGGCTGTCGGCCCCGGCCATGTGGGCGCCCTGCACGCTGGCCTCCGGCGCGCTGGGCACCCGTAGCGCCAGGCCGTCGCCGTGCCGGGCCGCCTCGCAATCGATGATGTTTTCGGCGCCCATGAAGGAGGCGACATAGGGCGAGGCGGGCCGCTGGAACACCACCTCCGGCGAGCCGACCTGGGCGATGCGGCCCTGGTCGAGCACCACGACGCGGTCGGCCATCACCATGGCTTCCTCGCGGTCGTGCGTCACCAGGATGGCGGTCAGCCCGAGCCGCCGCTGGATCGAGCGGATCTCGTGGCGCATCTGCAGGCGGATGCGGGCGTCGAGGTTCGACAGCGGCTCGTCGAGCAGCAGGATGTCGGGCTCCACCGCCAACGCCCGCCCGAGCGCCACCCGCTGGCGCTGGCCGCCCGAGAGCGCCGTCACCGGGCGGTCCTCAAAGCCGGCCAGGCCGAGCATGTCGAGCAGGGCCAGCACGCGTTGGCGGATCTGCGCGGCCGGCACCTTGCGCAGGCGCAGGCCGTAGCCGATGTTCTGGCCCACGTCCATGTGCGACCACAGCGCGTAAGACTGGAAGACCATGGCCATGCCGCGCCGCTCGGGCGGCTCGGACAGGATGTCGCGGCCACGGACCTGAATCGTGCCGGACGATGCCGCGTTGAAGCCCGACAGCGTGCGCAGCAGCGTGGTCTTGCCGCAGCCCGACGCGCCGAGCAGGGCGACGAAGGTACCGGCCTCGATGTCGAGATCGATGCCCTTGAGAACTTCATTCGTGCCATAGGCCACCCGCAGTCCGCGGATGGAGATCATGGCTGGGTCGGACTCGGAGGGCAGGGTCATGGAGGAAAAAACGAAAGGGGGCAAATAGGAAATAGGACGGGGGGAAAGAGAAACAGGCCAGACGCCATCACACCGACACACCGGTTGTCTCAAATCGATTCGGACGCAAGAGCGGGCATATTGGCGAAAGATAATGTCCAAAGCGTGACACAAACGAAAAAAATTGCACTAGAAAAAACACTTAGAATATTTTTTCTGTTTTCTATCTTCAGCAGGAGCCGGACCATTGATCCAGAAAAAGCCACCCAGCGTCCGGCCTGCCTCGCGCCCCGCGCTGGCCGCCGCGGTCAAGACAGCGCCAGCCCCCTCGGTGGCACCTGCTGGCCGCGCGCAAGGCATGGCGCACTCCGCGGCCGAGCAGTTGCTGAAGAACATGCGCGACGAGTTCGAATCGCTGAGCCGGCAACTGAAGGTGATCGCCCGCTATGTGGAGCAGAACCGCGACCACATCGGCCTTGACCGGATCCAGGATGTGGCCGAGCGCTGCGGCGTGCAGCCGTCGGCCGTCATCCGCTTCGCCAAGCACTTCGGCTTCTCTGGCTACACCGGCATGCAGAAGATCTTTCGCGACGGCATTGCCAAGCAGATCGCCCCGAACCGCGACTACCAGGCCCGCATCCGCAGCCTGATCGAAGCGGCGCAAGGCCAGCTGTCGAGCGCCGACATCGCCCACGAATTCATCGGCGGCAGCATCGCCGGCATGCAGGAATTGCAGCGCGACCTGCACAGCACGGTGTTCGACGAGGCGGTGGCCATGCTGGCCGAGGCGCCCACCCTGTGGGTGGCGGGCTACCGGCGCTCGTTCCCCGTGGCGGCCTACCTGGTTTACGCACTGCAGCACACCGACAAGCGCGTCGAGCTGCTGTCGGGCCTGGGCGGCATGAGCGAAGGCCAGATGCGCGTCCTGGGGCCCGACGACGTGATGGTGGTCGTGAGCTTCTCGCCCTATGCCGAGGAAGCGATGCAGGCGGCCCGCAACGCGGTGGCCGCCGGGGCGCGGCTGATCGCCATCACCGACAGCCAGATGAGCCCACTGGCCGATTTGTCTTCGGCCACGCTGGTGGTG
>JAQGNA010000346.1 GCA_028292075.1 Rhodoferax sp.
ACATCGGCGACTTCAATGTGTCGTCCACCTGGGCGGCCATTTGCAACGAGCTCTGCTACCGGGTGTCGCAGCTGTTCCCCGACCACTTCGTGCCCGTGGCCATGCTGCCGCAGTCACCAGGTGTTGATCCGGCCACCTGCCTGCCCGAGCTGGTGAAGTGCATCGAGCAATACGGCAACGTCGGCATCAACCTGAACCCCGACCCGAGCGGCGGCCACTGGCAGTCGCCGCCGCTGTCCGACAAGTCGTGGTTTCCCATTTACGAGAAGATGGTGGAGTACGACATTCCTGCCATGGTGCACGTCAGCACCAGTTGCAACCCTGCGTTCCACACCACCGGCGCGCACTACCTGAACGCCGACACCACGGCCTTCATGCAGTGCCTCACTTCCGACCTGTTCAAGGAATTCCCCACGCTGCGCTTCCTGATTCCGCACGGCGGCGGCGCGGTGCCCTACCACTGGGGCCGTTTCCGCGGCCTGGCGCAGGAGCTGAAGAAGCCGTTGTTGAGCGAGCATTTGCTGAACAACATCTACTTCGACACCTGCGTCTACCACCAGCCTGGCATCGATTTGCTGAACACGGTGATCCCGGTCAAGAATGTGCTGTTCGCCTCCGAAATGATCGGTGCCGTGCGCGGCATCGACCCCGAGACCGGCAACTACTACGACGACACCAAGCGCTACATCGAAGCCAGCAAGATCCTGAGCGCCGAAGACCGCTACCAGATCTACGAAGGCAACACCCGCCGCGTGTTCCCGCGGCTCGACGCGTTGCTCAAGGCCAAGGGCCAGTAGCGGTATGGGTGAGGGTGGTGGTGTAGAAGCCGACCCTCACCCCAACCCTCTCCCGCACGCGGCAGAGGGGGCAAGACAGGTAGCCTCTCCCGCGAGTCGAGGGCGGCAGGACGAAAACCCAATTCAGGAGATCAGCATGACCACACTCGGCATCGTCAAACGCAACATCGTTCGCGCGGACCGCGCAGCCACCGAACGCCTGGCCGCCCTTGGCTCGGCCACCGTGCATGAAGCCATGGGCCGCGTCGGCCTGCTCAAGCCCTACATGCGGCCCATCTTCCCTGGCGCACAGGTGTCCGGTACGGCAGTCACCGTGTTGCTGCACCCCGGCGACAACTGGATGATGCATGTGGTGGCCGAGCAGATCCAGCCTGGCGACATCGTCATCGCCGCGATCACGGCCGAATGCACCGACGGCTACTTCGGCGACCTGCTGGCCACCAGCTTCCAGGCACGTGGCGCCCGGGCACTGGTCATCGACGCCGGCGTGCGCGACGTGAAGACGCTCAAGGAGATGAATTTCCCTGTGTGGAGCAAGTGCATCAGCAGCAAGGGCACCATCAAGGCCACCATCGGCTCGGTCAACATTCCGGTGGTTTGCGCCGGCGCGCTGGTCAACCCCGGCGATGCCATCGTGGCCGACGACGACGGCGTGGTCGTGGTGCCGGCCGAGTGGGTCACCAAGGTGGCCGATGACGCCGCGGCGCGTGAATCGTTCGAAGGCGAGAAGCGCAACAAGCTGGCCTCTGGCATCCTGGGCCTGGACATGTACAACATGCGTGGGCCACTCGAGAAGGCCGGCCTGAAATACATCGACTGAACGGCGTCATCGCCTGAAGACAACGCCGATCCGTCCAGGCAATGCTGGGCATCCGACCCCAACCCTTGCAGCCCCGACAGCTGTTTGAAACCACCGAATAAGGAGACCCAAGATGGACATCACCGCACCCGAGGAATTCACCAAGACCCCCGGCTGGCTCGACTGGTATGCCAACCCCAGCAAGCCCCGCTTCAAGCTGCCGGCTGGCGCGGTGGATGCGCATTGCCACGTGTTCGGCCCGGGCAAGGAGTTCCCCTATGCGCCGGAGCGCAAATACACGCCCTGCGACGCCTCCAAGGACCAGTTGTTCGCCCTGCGCGATCACCTGGGCTTCGACAAGAACGTGATCGTGCAGGCCACCTGCCACGGCACCGACAACAGTGCGCTGGTCGATGCCCTGAAGGCCTCGAACGGCAAGGCCAGGGGCGTTGCCACGGTGAACGCGCTGGTGAGCGAAGCCGAGCTCCAGGCCATGCATGAAGCCGGCGTGCGGGGCACGCGGTTCAACTTCGTCAGGCGCCTGGCCGACTTCACGCCGCGCGAGGTGCTGCGCGAAATCGCCGCCAAGATCGCGCCGCTCGGCTGGCACGTTGTGATCTACTTCGAGGCGGCCGATCTGCCCGAGCTCTACGACTTCTTCACCGCGTTGCCGACCACGGTGGTGGTCGACCACATGGGCCGGCCCGACGTCGGCAAGCCGGTCGATGGCCCGGAGTTCAGCCTCTTCACCAAGATGCTGCACGAGCATGAAAACATCTGGAGCAAGGTAAGCTGCCCAGAGCGCCTGAGCATCAAGGGTCCGAAGGCGCTGAACGGTGAGCAGCATGCCTACCAGGACGTGGTGCCGTTCGCCAGACACCTGGTGGAGACTTTCTCCGACCGCGTGCTCTGGGGCACCGACTGGCCTCATCCCAACCTCAAAGACCACATGCCCGACGACGGCCTGCTGGTGGACTACATTCCGCAGATTGCCACGACGGCGGAGCTTCAACGGAAGCTTTTGGTCGACAACCCGACGCGCCTCTACTGGAGTTGAAAATGTCCCTCGAAAAACTCTACCTCGACGTGCCCGGCACGACGATTTTCGATGCCGAGCAGTCGCGCATCGGCTACCACCTGAACCAGTTCTGCATGTCGCTGATGAAGGCCGAGAACCGCACGCGCTTCAAGGCGGATGAACGGGCCTATCTCGACGAATGGCCAATGACCGAAGACCAGAAGCTGGCCGTGCTGGCGCGCGATCTCAACCGCTGCATCGCGCTCGGCGGCAACATCTACTTTCTTGCCAAGATCGGCGCGACGGATGGCCGCAGCTTCCAGCAGATGGCCGGCAGCATGACCGGCATGACGGAAGAGGAATACCGCAACATGATGGTGGCAGGTGGACGCTCCGCCGCAGGCAACCGCGTGGTCGGCGAAGACGGCGACGCGCAGGCTGATCATCAGCCGCAGGGAGCGGCTGGCCGCCAGCTCAAGACGAGTCCATTGCCGGCCAGCGGCACCGCACCCCATCCCCAGACGCCCGGCTCCGAGGCATGAACCTCGACCGCCCCGCGTCGCTACCCAAGGATTAGAAACAACATGGCCAAGATCAACGCCAGCGTCTACACGTCGCACGTACCCGCCATCGGCGCCGCACTCGACATGGGCAAGACGCAGGAACCCTACTGGCAGCCCGTCTTCCAGGGCTACGACTTCGGCAAGCAATGGCTGAAGGACCACCAACCCGACGTCATCATCCTGGTCTTCAACGACCACGCCACGGCCTTCAGCCTCGAGATGATTCCGACTTTCGCCATCGGCTGCGCGGCCGAGTACACACCGGCCGACGAGGGTTGGGGCCCGCGTCCCGTGCCCAGGGTGCAGGGTCATCCGGAGCTGGCCGCGCACATCGCGCAGTCGGTCATCCAGCAGGACTTCGACCTGACGATCGTCAACAAGATGGACGTGGACCACGGGCTCACCGTGCCGCTGTCGCTGATGTGCGGCCAGCCCGAGGCCTGGCCCTGCCCGGTGATCCCGTTCGCCGTGAACGTGGTGCAGTACCCCGTGCCTTCGGGCCGGCGTTGCTTCGAGCTCGGCAAGGCGATCCGCAAGGCCGTGGAATCCTTCGACAAGCCGTTGAACGTGCAGATTTGGGGCACCGGCGGCATGAGCCACCAATTGCAGGGCCCGCGCGCCGGCCTCATCAACAAGGAATGGGACAACGCCTTCCTTGACCGCCTCATCAGTGAACCGGACAGCCTGGCGAGCGTGCCGCACATCGACTACGTGCGCGAAGCCGGCTCCGAGGGCATCGAGCTGGTGATGTGGCTGATTGCGCGTGGTGCGATGGACGACGTGGCCGGCGGCCCCGCACCCAAGGTGGCGAACCGCTTCTACCATGTGCCGGCATCGAACACGGCCGTGGGCCACCTCATCCTGGAAAACGCATAGCTCCCCCCGAGGCGCTTCCGGCGCTTTCCGTTCAAGGGGCGCCGCGAGCGGCCCGCAAAGCCGGTTCTGCAGCGGCCCCGAATCAATACAAGGACAACGTCATGACAATCAAAGTAGCGCTTGCCGGTGCCGGCGCCTTCGGCATCTAGCACCTGGACGGCATCAGGAACATCGACGGGGTGGAAGTGGTCTCGCTGATCAGCCGCGACCTCGAGAAGACCCGTGAGGTGGCCGACAAGTACGGCATCCGGCATGTGAGCACCGACCTGGCCGACAGCCTGGCGCTGCCCGAGGTCGATGCGGTCATCCTGTGCACGCCTACCCAGATGCACGCCGAGCAGAGCATCGCCTGCCTCAAGGCCGGCAAGCACGTGCAGGTCGAGATCCCGCTGGCCGACAGCCTGAAGGGCGCCGAGGAAGTGGCCGCCCTTCAGAAGCAGACCGGGCTTGTCGCCATGTGCGGACATACACGGCGTTTCAACCCCAGCCACCAGTACGTGCACAACAAGATCAAGGCCGGCGAATTCAACATCCAGCAGATGGATGTGCAGACCTATTTTTTCCGCCGCAAGAACATGAATGCCAAGGGTCAGGCGCGAAGCTGGACCGACCACCTGTTGTGGCATCACGCCGCGCATACCGTCGATCTGTTCGCCTATATGGCGGGGCCGATCGTCAAGGCGAACGCGATCGAGGGGCCCATCCACCCTGAACTGGGCATCGCGATGGATATGGCGATCCAGTTGAAGGCGGAAAGCGG
>JAQGNA010000037.1 GCA_028292075.1 Rhodoferax sp.
GGCTCTATGCGGTCGATTGCCAAAACGCGGACGCCGCCCGGCTGCGCGTCTTGCCCGACGCGCTGGTGGTGCAGGGCCCCGGCAAACGCATCACCGGCCGCAAGCCGCAAACCGCCTATTCCTACTACGGCAAGGTCGCGCCGCCCCTGTTTCAGGTCGGCCTCATGAGCCGCGTGCCGGACGGCGGCACGCTTGACTTCGTCGTCTTTCAGGACAAGCGCGGCCCGTATGTTCAGGTGATCGGCGACAAGGCGGTCCAGAACATGCTGGGCAAGACGCTTTCCGGCGCGCGCTACCGCCGCTGTGACAGCGACGCGTCCCTCGCTCAGCGGAGCGCCCGCGCCGCGGCACCGCCGATCCCGGCACAGGACGAACCTGTGAGCGAGGCCGAAAGAATGCTCGGCGACCCGCAGTTCCGTACGACCTACCTGCGGGCACTCGGCCCGCTGGGCGCGGAGCGTTGGCTGGCACGCCTGGAAGGCCCCCGCCCGCCGGCGCGTCAGGTCAGACTGGAGGGCATTGACTACACCGTCATTGCGCTGTGCAAGGCCCACGCCTGCGCGGACCACAACACTGCCCTCCTCTATGCGCCCAACGGGCCCACGGAAGATGCGGTGGTGTACGGCAAGGTGTTCCTGCAGGGCCGCTCGACGCTGATCGGTGCCCCGCCGCCGTCGATCGCCGCGGCGCTCGACCAGATCTGGGCCGGAGAGTGGCGGCGCCGCTGAGAAGACGCCAAAGCGCGATCGTCACGACGTCTGCGGCGCCAAGACCCCGCATTACCGCAGCGTTCAGCGCTTACCGCGCCGGCTGCAGGCGCAGCAGCCGGCCGCGAGATTCGTCGGTCAACACGTAAAGAAGGCCATCCGGCCCTTGCCTCACATCGCGAATCCGCGCGCCCAGATCGGCCAGCAACTTGTGCTCACGGACAACCCGCCCCTGGAATGGCTGCGCCAGTTCAATGCGGTCGAGGTAGCCGAATTTCAGCGAACCGATGAACAGATTGCCGCGCCATTCCGGGCCGTAGCGGTCGCTCGTCAGGAAGGCCATGCCGGACGGCGCGATGGACGGCACCCAATAATGCAGCGGCGGCGCCATGCCGGGCTTGGCGGTCAGGCCTTCTCCGATCTTGCCGCCGCCATAGTTCTCACCGAAGCTCACCACGGGCCAGCCATGGTTGCGCCCCGGTTCCGGCAGGTTGATTTCGTCGCCGCCCTGCGGGCCGTGTTCGTGCATCCACAAGCGGCCGTCAGGGGCCAGTGTGGCGCCCTGGCCGTTGCGGTGGCCATAGCTCCAGATCTCCGGCAGCGCGCCCGCCTGACCGACGAAGGGGTTGTCGCCCGGCACACCGCCGTCCTTCTGGACGCGGATCACCTTTCCATGGTGGTTGTCGAGCTTCTGGGCGTCCTCTCGTCGGCTGAAACGCTCGCCCAGCGTCATGAAGAGCGTGCCATCGAGCCGGCCGTCGGCACGCCGGCCTTCCACGATTCGACAACCGAAGTGCGCGCTGCTCGCAACCTTCGGCTTCTGGCTGAAGATCACTTTCACCTGCTCCAGGCCGGTTCGGTCGGCACGCAACTGCGCGCGCGCCAAAGCGGTGCTGTTGGCAGCACCGTCGCCCGACGGTTCCGAAAAGCAGAAGTACAGCGTGCGGTTGACAGCGAAGTCGCTGTCGAGCACCACATCGAGCAGGCCGCCCTGGCCGCCGGCGTCGATGGCCGGGAGACCCGTCAGCGGTGGCGACAATCGACCGGCCGCCTCGACCACCCGCATCCTGCCGGGTCTTTCCGTCACCAGAAATCGCCCCTCGGGAAGAAATGCCACAGCCCAGGGATTTTGCAGATCGCCGGCCACCACTTCAGGCCGGACGGACTGGTTCGGCGCCGGGGCAGCATCGACGGCCAACCCGGCCGCGACCGCTGCGCAGCCCGCGAACGACACGATGCAGGTACGGACGGCCCGGAGGCGGCGAAACGTAGAGTTCATGCAAGGATTCTGCAGCCCTGTCCGAAGCCGTTTCGAACGCAAAAAACCGCCTTTGCATGTAGGCCGTGACGCCGTCTCTGCGTACACCTTTTGTTTCACCAACGGTAGGCTGGTTTGTGAGCAGGGGGAGCCAAAACACTGGCCCGAACGTCCGAAATCATGCCAGACAACCAGACAAGTTACAAAAAAGATGTAACTTCTTATTATAAATCAAGGACTTACGCCGCGCCGTTGGGTTGACTTCTCAACCAAACGTCCGTAACCTGCGGGCAATGACAAAATGGTTTGCCGCTCTACTGCTCGTTTGCTCCACCGCCCACGCCGCACCCCAACCGCCCACCCAGGATGAGATCGACAGAATCCTCGCCGACCGCGGACTTCTCACCCAGACCTTCGGCCACCTCGAACAGGTTCGCCAGTCGGTTGCGCTCACCGCCACCGACCTCGTCACCAACGCCATGGGCTTCCTCGGGGTGCCCTACAAGTTTGGCGGCAATTCGGCCGAGACCGGTTTCGACTGCAGCGGCTTCGTGCGGGCCATGTACGAACAGACCGTCGGGTTGGTGCTTCCGCGCCGCGCCAAGGAGCAGGCCGCCGCCACCGACCGCATCGACAAAAACGACCTCCAGCCAGGCGATCTGGTGTTTTTCAACACCATGCGCCGCGCCTTCAGCCACGTCGGAATCTATGTGGGCGACGGCAAATTCATCCACGCACCGCGCAGCGGCTCGGAAGTCCGCGTGGAGGACATGCGAGCGTCGTACTGGCAACGGCGGTTCGACGGCGCAAGACGCGTCACCGGTACCCTGGAGCCCCAAGCCTCCGCACCCTAATGAGCAAGCGCCCTCGAGGCGCTTTTTCAATGGGCAAGCCTGTCGGTACACGCATGCGCCGGCCCATCGATTCGACGACGCATTCGACTCGCCCATCTATCGGTCGATCAAAGTAGATTAATCGCCTCGAATATCTCTAAAACCGGACCAATCAACGTTGTTTTGGCTTGATTAACCACTCCCGACGTGAGAGTGGCAAATGACTTATTCGGCATCCTAAAATTTGGCAGTGCACGCGGGATTTCCGCGGCAACCTTGTCAAAGATATTTCAAACGATGCCGGTAGATGCCACCCCCATTCTCGACACCTTGCTCGCAGGCCACGTCATCACGCGCTCACACCATGAGGCTGCTCGCACGAAACTTGAATCTGCGTTGTTCAATGTCGAACCGTTCAACGGCTTGGGTGAAGGTCTTCTCTGGTTATTGAAAAACGGCGTCATTTCTGGCGACGAACTGGAAACCCTGGACCAGGACGCCCGAAGCCAGACCGCTTTTGCCACGAACGGGACACGCAAGCAGACCCTTGCCGAACTTGGCGACATCCACACCGCGGAAACCAAAAAACGAATCGGCGAGTTTCACGGTCGATTCTGGAAAATGGTTTGCCGGGGACCACGCTGGCTCTGGTTGGTCGGAGGGTTGGCCCTGATCGTGGCAATATTCTGGGTATTTCTGACACCGCCAAGCACGCCCGAATGCAATGGCATGGCGGTCAACACGGTGCGATCAGCGCAAGCGCTTCCCGGCACCTCCATCGGCGCCACCGCATTGGAAGAGGCTTTCCGCGCCGGGGTCGCCAGGGCGACTACACGGTCGTCAACGATCAAAAAGGAGGCCAGGAAGGCGCCGTCTTGCGCATGGCCGACAACTTTGCCACGGTTTACCTGGACGTGATCGTCCTCGGCCGGGTCGCGGAACTTGGCGGCAGGGCCGTGGCCGAAGGGCTTAAAGCAGCTCAGCAAAACCGCCGCGCGGCCGCCGATGCAGCCTTAGCGCCTTCGGATTGACCTGGCGCCAGCGCCAGCAACAACCACCTGAATTAGCGCCAGCCCCAGGGGTGGGCTGTGCCTTGCAGCCTCCCGTGCAACCTCTTACCGAATTTGGAAAGGCATGCCTTAGACATTTTCAATGACCCCGATAGGCTGTCGTCTGGCTTGACTTTGGGCTGTTTGGCCTCAAAGTTCGATGAGCCCCAAGGAGGCTCTATGTCACGCAAAACCCCCATCGAACGCTATCGCAACATCGGCATCAGCGCCCACATCGACGCCGGAAAGACCACCACCACCGAACGCATCCTTTTCTACACCGGTGTCAATCACAAGATTGGCGAGGTGCACGACGGTGCGGCCACGATGGACTGGATGGAGCAGGAGCAGGAGCGTGGCATCACCATCACCTCGGCTGCGACAACCGCCTTCTGGAAGGGCATGGCCGGGAACTACCCCGAGCACCGCATCAACATCATCGACACGCCCGGCCACGTCGACTTCACCATCGAGGTCGAGCGGTCGATGCGGGTGCTCGACGGCGCCGTCATGGTGTATGACGCCGTGGGCGGCGTTCAGCCGCAGTCGGAGACCGTCTGGCGCCAGGCCAACAAGTACAAGGTGCCGCGGCTTGCTTTCGTCAACAAGATGGACCGCGTGGGCGCCGATTTCTTTCGCGTGCAAAAGCAGATCGGCGAGCGCCTGAAGGGCGTGGCCGTGCCGCTGCAGATTCCCGTGGGCGCCGAAGAAAATTTCCACGGCGTGGTCGACCTCGTCAAGATGAAGGCCATCTGGTGGGACGACGCCAGCCAGGGCGTGAAGTTCGAATACCAGGACATCCCGGCCGAGCTGGCGGAACTCGCCCAGACCTGGCACGAGAAGATGGTGGAGGCCGCGGCCGAAGCCAACGAGACCCTGCTCGACAAGTACCTGAACGGCGGCACGCTGTCCGAGGACGAGATCCGCGCGGCGATCCGCCAGCGCACGGTGGCCGGCGAGATCGTCCCGATGTTCTGCGGCAGCGCCTTCAAGAACCGCGGTGTGCAGGCGCTGCTCGATGCTGTGGTCGACTACATGCCGTCGCCACTCGACGTGCCGGCCATCCTCGGCCACACCGAGGACGACGGTGAAGCCGAGCGCCATCCGAGCGACGACGAGCCGTTTTCGGCGCTGGCCTTCAAGATCATGACCGACCCGTTCGTTGGCCAGCTGACCTTCTTCCGGGTGTACTCGGGCGTGGTGAAAACCGGCGACACGGTCTACATTCCGGGCAAGCAACGCAAGGAGCGGCTCGGGCGCATCCTGCAGATGCATGCCAACACCCGTGCCGAAATCAAGGAAGTGCATGCGGGCGACATCGCCGCGGCCGTCGGCCTGAAGGACGTCACGACCGGCGACACGCTGTCGGCGGCCGACAAGGTCATCATTCTCGAGAAGATGGTGTTCCCCGAGCCCGTGATCTCGCAGGCGGTGGAGCCCAAGACCAAGGTCGACCAGGAGAAGATGGGCATCGCCCTGAACCGGCTGGCGCAGGAAGACCCGTCGTTCCGCGTGCGCACCGACGAGGAGTCGGGCCAGACCATCATCGCCGGCATGGGTGAGCTGCACCTCGAGATTCTCGTGGACCGCATGCGGCGCGAGTTCGGCGTGGAGGCCACGGTGGGCCGCCCGCAGGTAGCCTACCGCGAGACCATTCGCCAGGGGGTGCTCGACGTCGAAGGCAAGTTCATCAAGCAGTCGGGTGGGCGCGGGCAGTACGGCCATGCGGTGATCAACCTCGAGCCGTCGGAACAAGGCAAGGGCTATGAATTCGTCGACGCGATCAAGGGCGGCGTGGTGCCGCGCGAGTACATTCCGGCCGTCGACAAGGGCATACAGGACAGCCTGAAGGCAGGCGTGCTGGCAGGCTATCCCGTGGTCGACGTGAAGGCGACGCTGGTGTTCGGCTCGTACCACGACGTGGACTCGAACGAGAACGCTTTCCGCATGGCCGGTGCACTGGCCTTCAAGGAGGCCATGCGTCGCGCCAAGCCGGTGCTGCTCGAGCCGATGATGGCCGTCTAGGTGGAAACCCCGGAAGACTTCACCGGCAACGTCA
>JAQGNA010000383.1 GCA_028292075.1 Rhodoferax sp.
AAAATGCTCCGACAAGCCGTAGTGCACCGCAGGCGGGCGCTTCCACCACAGCAGCGCCGCGACCACGAACCCATAGCTCAGCAAGTCGGCGCCATAGGCCATGGCGGCCCCGAAGCTTGCCAGCAGCAGCCCGCCGGCAGCCGGCCCCACGGCACGCGCAATGTTGATGCCGAGAGAGTTGAGTGCGACCGCGCTCTTCAGGTCCTTGCGCGGCACCAGTTCAGGCACGATCGACTGCCAGGTCGGCCCCATGAGCGCCGCGCCGATGCCGCCGACGAAGGTCAGCGCCACCAGCGTTTCGACGGTCAGCGCACCGCTGCGCGACAGCCAGAGCAGCGTGCCGCTCACACAGGCCAGCAACAGCTGCACGGCGATGAGGAAGCGGCGCCGGTCGAGGATGTCGGACAGCACACCCGCCGGAATGGCCAGCAGGAAGATCGGCAGCGTGGCGGCCGTCTGGACCAGCGACACGGCGGCGGGGCTGGCCGAGAGCTCGGTCACCATCCACGAGCTGGCCACATCGCGCATGAAGCTGCCGATGTTGCCAAGCACCGTGGCGGCCCACAGCACCGCGAAGACCGGCTGGGCCAGCGGTGCGAAAGGAGCAGATGCCGCAGACGGCGCAGACGGCGCCGACGGCGCAGATGCACCGGAAGGCGTTACCACCGTGGCGGCGCCGGCTGGCAGCGGCGACGGCTCTTTTGAATCAGGCGCCATGGCGGCCTCCCAGGTCGTACCAGGCCACCAGCAGGAATCCACCCGCCAGGCCCCAATGCTCGAAGAACGAATTGGCCACACCCACGCGTTGGGCCGCAGGCGCCTCCCAGAAGCGGTCGGCCAGGAAGTTGGCCATCACCGTAAAGCCGGCCAGCGCCAGTGCGCCGAGCCAGCGGAAGTGGCCGCTGAGCACCATGGCGGAGGCCGCGAACTCCATCACGATGGTGGCCGCTGCCAGCGGTGCGGCCGGTGCCAGGCCGAAGTGCCGCATCTCGGCCACCGCGCCGGAGAAATCGCGCGCCTTGTCGAACGCTCCCTGCAGGTAGGCAGCGCAGAGAAACAGCAGGGCCAGCCAATGCACCCAGGGCGCGGTGAAGACGGCGCGGGCCTGCGCAAGCACGTCCGCCATCAGACCGCCCAGCAGGCGCAGCCGAGCGCGCCCCAGAAGCCCTTGAGGTCGGCGATGGGCAGACTGGCGCTCCACGCCGTCGCATGCTGGTGGCCGTGCAGGTTGCAGTCGTTCGCACAGGCGCAGGCCGCGGCGGCCTGGCGCATGGCGGCTGCCCGCATGCCGGCCTGCATCGGCGCGCCCTCCTCGCCCCAGCCCGCATAGCCACCGAAGCGCCGCACGGGAGACCAGTCCGGCATGGCCGGTGGCAGCGGCTGGTCATCGTGTGATGAAAAGTCGCCGGCGCCATACACCACCTTGCCGCCGACGACGGTCAGCAGCGCCGTGGTGTCGGCGATCTCGGACTCGGCGCAGGCGAAGAAGTCGCGGTCGGGCACCACCAGGTCGGCGAACTGGCCCACCTCGATGCGGCCCTTCTTGCCGACCTCGTTGCTGAACCAGGTGACGTTTTCCGTCCACATGCGCAGCGCGGCCTCGCGGTCGAGGCAGTTGCGCTGCGGATAGAGCTGCATGCCGCCGACGGTCTTGCCGGTGACCAGCCACGAAAGCGAGACCCAGGGGTTGTACGAGGCGACGCGGGTGGCGTCGGTGCCGGCGGACACCTTCACGCCTTTCTCGAGCATGCGCTTCACCGGTGGCGTGGCCTCGGCGGCACCATGGCCGTAGCGCTCGACGAAATATTCGCCCTGGTAGGCCATGCGGTGCTGCACGGCAATGCCGCCGCCGAGCGCGGCGATGCGGTCGATGCTTTGCTCGGAAATGGTTTCGCAGTGGTCGAAGAACCAGTTCAGCCCTTCGAGCGGTACGTCCTGGTTCACCTTCTCGAACACATCGAGTGCGCGGCTGATGGTTTCATCGTAGGTCGCATGCAGGCGCCAGGGCCACCGGTTCTGGGCCAGCAGGCGCACCACCTCCTCGAGCTCGCCCTCCATCTCGGGCGCCATGTCGGGGCGCGGCTGGCGAAAGTCCTCGAAGTCGGCGGCGGAGAACACCAGCATCTCGCCCGCTCCGTTGTGGCGGAACCAGTCGGTGCCCTGCTTGTACTGCGAAGTGGCCGTCCAGTTCAGGAAGTCGGCCTTCTCCTGCTTCGGCTTCTGGGTAAACAGGTTGTAGGCCAGGCGGATGGTGAGCTGGTCGGCGTCGGCCAGTTCCTGGATCACGCGGTAGTCGTCGGGATAGTTCTGGAAGCCACCGCCGGCGTCGATGGCGCCGGTCACGCCCAGGCGGTTGAGCTCGCGCATGAAGTGGCGCGTGGAGTTGAGCTGGTATTCGTAGGGCAGCTTCGGGCCCTTGGCCAGCGTCGCGTAGAGGATGGATGCATTGGGCTTGGCAAGCAACAGCCCGGTCGGGTTGCCGGCGCTGTCGCGCACGATCTCGCCACCCGGCGGCGCAGGCGTGTCGCGGGTGTAGCCCACGGCGCGCAGGGCCGCGCCGTTGAGCAGCGCGCGGTCGTAGAGGTGCAGCAGGAAGACAGGCGTGTCGGGCGCCACGGCGTTGAGCTCCTCGATGTTGGGCAGGCGCTTCTCGGCGAACTGGTGCTCGGTGAAGCCGCCCACCACGCGCACCCATTGCGGCGCCGGTGTCACGGCCACCTGGCGCTTCAGCATGCCCATTGCATCGGCCAGACTCTTCACGCCGTCCCATCGAAGTTCGAGGTTGAAATTGAGCCCGCCGCGGATGATGTGCAGGTGGTTGTCGATCAGCCCGGGCAGCACCCGTTTGCCACGCAGGTCGATGACCTTGGTGTTCGGGCCGGCCAGGGGCATCACCTCGTGGTCGCGCCCGACATGCGTGAAGCGCCCCCCCTTGATGGCGACGGCGCTGGCCGTGGGGTTGGCGCGGTCGAGCGTGGTGAACAGCCCGCGGTGCAGGATCAGGTCGGGTGTGGTGTCTGGCATGTCGGGCCTCCATGGATGAAGATGCACGGGATCGTTGGTGTTGGGCGCGGCCGATCAAGCCGCTCCTTGACGCAGACCGGGCCGGCGGTGTGCGCCGCGCAGCGAAGTCAAGGAGAAGGCCTGATGGCCGGGGGACCTTCGCGGAGCAGAGCGCGCCGTCGGCGTGATCTCCCCGCAGGCTCATCAGCCCTCGTGCGCCCCGAACATCGCCCGCGCATAGTTGATGCCGATGCCATACCCGCCACCGAACTTCTTTGCCACGCCGGTGGTCATGTCGTAGGTGTCCGTCCGCGCCCAGTCGCGCTGCATCTCCAGCAGATACTGCAGCGCGGTCATGGGCTGCGCGCCGGCCTGCACCATGCGCTCCATGGCGCGGTTGTGCGCCTCGGCCGACACGTCGCCGCAGGCATCGGCGATCACATAGACCTCGAAGCCCTGGTCGATGGCCGACAGCGCCGGACCGACGATGC
>JAQGNA010000395.1 GCA_028292075.1 Rhodoferax sp.
GCGTGTCCCATGCCCTCATGCGGCAGGACATCCCCCTGAAGGGCGCCAAGACGCTGCTCTCGGCCAACCAGCCCGACGGCTTCGACTGCCCCGGCTGCGCCTGGCCCGACCGCAACCACGCCTCCACTTTCGAGTTCTGCGAGAACGGTGTGAAAGCCGTCGCCGCCGAAGCCACGGCCCGCCGCGCCGGGCCGGACCTGTTCGCCAGGCACACCGTCACCGAGCTGGCCACGAAGAGCGACTTCTGGCTCGAAGACCAGGGCCGGCTCACGCACCCCATGGTGTTCGACGCCGCGAGCGACAAGTACCTGCCCATTGCCTGGGACGACGCATTCGCGCTCGTCGCCCGGCATCTGAACGCGCTGCCCGAGCCGGACCAGGCCATCTTCTACACCTCGGGCCGCGCCAGCAACGAGGCGGCCTTTTTGTACCAGCTGTTCGTGCGCGAGTACGGCACCAACAATTTTCCCGACTGCTCGAACATGTGCCACGAGCCCAGTGGCAGCGGCATGCGGCCACAGATCGGCGTGGGCAAAGGCACGGTGACGCTGCACGACTTCGAGCTGGCCGACGCCATCTTCATCTTCGGGCAGAACCCTGGCACCAACCACCCGCGCATGCTCGGCGAGTTGCGCCAGGCGCACAAGCGCGGCGCGCGCATCGTGAGCTTCAACCCGCTGCGTGAGCGCGGCCTCGAGCGCTTTGCCGATCCGCAGGACAAGCTCGAGATGGCGACCATGGGCTCGACCGAAATCAGCACCCACTACTACCAGTTGCGGGTGGGCGGCGACCTGGCGGCCGTCAAGGGCATGATGAAGCATGTGCTGGAGCGGCACGATGCAGGCGCGGGCGGGGCCGCAGGCGCAGGGGTGCTCGACCTCGGCTTCATCGCCGAACACACCACCGGCTTCGAGGCGCTCGCCGCGGATTTGCGGGCCGAGTCCTGGGGCGTGCTGGTGGAAGAGTCTGGGCTGACCCAGCCCCAGATGCGCGCCGCCGGCGAGGTGTACTGCAACGCCGAGCGCACCATCGTCTGCTGGGGCATGGGCATCACCCAGCACCGCGACGCCGTGGCCACCATCCAGATGCTGGTGAACCTGCTGCTGATGCGCGGCAACATCGGCCGCCCGGGCGCCGGTCCCTGCCCGGTGCGGGGCCACAGCAACGTGCAGGGCGACCGCACCATGGGCATCTGGGAGAAGCCGCCCGAGGCCCTGTTGGACCGGCTGGGCCAGGTGTTCGACTTCGAGCCGCCGCGCCGCCACGGCTGGGACACGGTGGAGTCGATCCAGGCAATGATCGATGGCCGCGGCAAGGTGTTCTTTGCGCTGGGCGGGAACTTTGCCGCTGCCACGCCCGACACCTACGAGACCTGGAAGGGCCTGCGGCAGTGCGACCTCACGGTGCACGTGACCACCAAGCTGAACCGCAGCCACATCGTGCACGGGCGCGAGGCGCTGATCCTGCCCTGCCTGGGCCGCACCGAGATCGATGTGCAGGCCGGCGGGCCGCAGGGCGTCACCGTGGAAGACTCGATGAGCATGGTGCACATCTCGACCGGCATCAACCCGCCGGCGTCGGAGCACCTGCTGTCGGAGCCGGCCATCGTGGCCCGCCTGGCCCAGGCCACCATTGGTCATCGCTCGAAGACACCGTGGCTTTGGCTGGTCGAAGACTACCGCCGCGTCCGCGACCTGATCGAGGCGGTGTTCGACGACTTCAAGGACTTCAACACGCGCGTGGCGGTGCCCGGCGGCTTTCGCTTGCGCAATACCGCGAGCGAACGCGAGTGGAACACCGCCACGCGCAAGGCCGGCTTCTTTGCCCATCCGGTGCCGCGCGACACGCCCTCGCACAAGGCCCGCGCCGGCATGCGCGCGCAGGGGCTCGACACCCGCGTGTTCACGCTGCTCACCACGCGTTCGCACGACCAGTACAACACCACGATCTACGGCCATGACGACCGTTACCGCGGCGTGTTCGGCCAGCGCCGGGTGGTGTTCATCAACGCCGAAGACATTCGCGACCTCGGCATGAAGGACGGCGACTGGGTCGACCTGCAGACGGTGTGGGACGACGGCCAGCAGCGCCGCGCCAACCGCTTCAAGCTGGTGGCGTACAACATTCCGCGTGGCGATCTGGCAGCCTATTACCCCGAGACGAATCCGCTGGTGCCGCTGTCGTCGGTGGCGCTGAACGCTGGCACGCCGACCTCGAAGTCGATTCCTGTCGTACTGGTGCCGCACGTCGAAGGGCCGGATGCCGAAGGGCCGAAGGCCGGGGCGCCGTTGGCGGCAGCGATGGTCGGCTGAGGGCCGATGACCGCCGTCGACGCCCTCACCGTCGCGATTCTGCAGGCGCTGGTCGAAGCGCCTGAAGGCTTGTCGTCGGCGCGCCTGGGCAAACGCCTGGGGCAGGGCGCAAGCGTGCTGCTGCGCCGGCTCAACCTGCTGAGCGAAGCAGCCATTGGCGGCCACAGCGGCCCGGGCCTGGTGCGGGTAGAGTCGCTCGATGGGCGATGGATGGTGTCCATCACCGCCGCCGGGCGTGCCGCCCTGGAGGCTGCTGCCCGCGAAGGAAACCCCCATGCCGATACCTGAGATCACCGATGCCGAAGACCTGACCGCCGCGCCGCTGGTGGCATGCCGGGTGTGGTCGGTGCCGCCGCCTCAGGCCGTGGCCGCGCCGCATGCCGGCGCATCGACCGAAGCAGGCATTTGGCGCGACGACGTGGTCGCCGCAGAGGTGCCGGTGGCCCTGGTGTTCAACGGCATCTCGCATGCCGTCATGATGGCAACCCCGGCCGACCTGCATGCCTTCGCGCTCGGCTTTGCACTGAGCGAGGGCATCGTGGACACGCCGGCCGACGTGTTCGACGTGGTGGTGGAAGGCACGCCCGCGGCCTGCGAGGTGCGCCTGGAGATCGCCTCGCGCTGCTTCGTGCGCCTGAAGGAGAAGCGCCGCACGCTGGCCGGCCGCACCGGCTGCGGCATCTGCGGCATCGACAGCCTCGAGGCGCTCGACATCGTGCCCGAAGCCATTACGCCGCGCCCCTGGGTGGCCCGCCTGCCGGTGGCCGCCGTGCTGCGCGCCATCGACGCCATGCCGGCCATGCAGACGCTGAACGCGGCGGCTGGCGCGGTGCATGCCGCGGGCTGGGCGTCACCCGATGGTGACTTGCATGATTTGCTGGAAGACGTGGGGCGCCACAACGCGCTCGACAAGCTGCTCGGCCGGCTGGCGCTGCAGGGGCGGCTCCAGGATGACGGCTTCGTCGTCATGTCGAGCCGGGCCAGTTTCGAGCTGGTGCGCAAGTGCGCGCGCCTGGACATTCCCGTGCTGGCCACCATCTCCGCACCGACTTCGCTCGCGCTCGACATCGCCGAGCGGGCTGGCCTTCAGCTGTGGGGCCTGTGCCGCCCACCGCGCGCCACGCGCTACGTGCCAGCGGATCG
>JAQGNA010000404.1 GCA_028292075.1 Rhodoferax sp.
TCGCTTGCGCGGCTGCTGCAGAAAACCGTGTTCGAGGAAACCGGCCTGACCTGCTCGATCGGCGTCGCGCCCAACAAGCTCATCGCGAAGATGGCCAGCGAGTTCAACAAGCCGAACGGCATCTCCATCGTGCATGAAGGCGACCTCGAGACCATGATCTGGCCCCTCAGCTGCCGCAAGATCAACGGGATCGGCCCCAAGGCAGGCGAGAAGCTGGCGGCGCTCGGCATCCAGACCATCGGCGAGCTCGCAGCCTGCGACCGCCAGTGGCTGCTGGGCCACTTCGGCAAGGCCTATGGCGCCTGGATGCACGACGCCGCCCACGGCCGCGACGACCGGCCGGTGGTCACCGAAAGCGAGCCCGTCTCCATGAGCCGCGAGACGACCTTCGACCGCGACCTGCACGCCGTGCGCGACCGGCAGGAGCTCGGCGCCATCTTCACCCACCTCTGCGAGAAGCTGGCGGAGGACCTGCAGCGCAAGGGCTATGTCGGCAAAACGGTGGGCATCAAGCTGCGCTACGACGACTTCCGGATCGCCACCCGCGACCACACCATCGAAGGCTTCACCGCCGACGCCGCCGCCATCCGGCGCGCGGCGGGCCAATGCCTGAAGCGCGCACCACTCGAACGCAAGCTGCGGCTGATCGGGGTGCGCATGGGCTCGCTGGCGCGGCGCGAGGACATTGCAGAGCGTGCGGCGGAAGGCGCGGGCACGATGCCAGGCGAAGGAAGCCGCCCGCTGCCGGACGGCCGCACGGCGTCCCTCTTCTGACAATGCCGCCCCACTTGTTACAACATCACGCAAAACCCCGGCAACGTCCTACAGAACACAAGGTCTGAAACAGTTAAACCGTGTGATCTGTCCAGTGACGAGTGCCATGCCCCCCCCGAAACCACCCACCTCCCCTGCACGCCAGGCACCTTCCCTCCGCTATGTGAGCGATGAAATCCCCGGCCTGACCCGCATGCGCAAGGGTGACACCTTCCGCTACCGCGACAGTGAAGGCCGCTGGCTCACGGACGAGGACGAGATCGCCCGCATCAACAAGCTGGCCATTCCGCCGGCCTACACCTCCGTGTGGATCTGCCCCTGGCCCAACGGCCACCTGCAGGCCACCGGCGTGGACGCGCGTGGCCGCAAGCAATACCGATACCACGCCCAGTGGAAGGCAGAGCGCGACGAGAGCAAGTTCGAGCGCATGGAGGCCTTCAGCATGGTGCTGCCGCGGATCCGCGCCCGCGTCGCCCGCGACCTCGTGCCCATGCGCGGCGAGTCGCTGAGCCGCACGCTGGTGCTGGCCACGCTGGTGCGCCTGCTCGACACCACACTGGTCCGCGTGGGCAATGAAGCCTACCTGCGCAGCAACGGCTCCTACGGCCTCACCACGCTGCGCACGCCGCATGCGGTGGCCCGCGGCAGCGTGTTGCAGCTGAAGTTTCGCGGCAAGAGCGGCGTGATGCACGACGTGAGCCTGGACGATCCACGCGTGGCCAAGGTGGTGCGCCGTTGCCAGCAGCTGCCGGGCCAGGAGCTGTTCCAGTACCTCGACGAAAACGGCGAGCGCCATACGCTGGGCTCGAGCGACGTCAACGACTACATCGCCGACGCCGCCGGCGCGCGCTTCACCGCCAAGGACTTCCGCACCTGGCACGGCTCGGTGCAGGCGCTGGAGCTCACGCGCATCGCGCACATGGCCCGGGGCGAGGACAAGTTCGATCCGAAAAAGGTCGTCAACGACGTGGCGCGCCTGCTGGGCAACACGCCGGCGGTGTGCCGCAAGGCCTATATTCATCCGGCGGTGATGGAGCTCGCAGCCGAACTGGCCGCCGAGCACGAGGCCGGCGACGGCGTGTGGCGCCGCCTCGCCAGCATCCAGTCGCAACGCCGGCTCACGGCGGCGGAAGGTCGCCTGCAGGCCTTTCTCCGACTCGACCGCCGGGGTTCCCGCATCCAGCGCCCTGCCGTCAAGGCGCGCGTGGGCACCGAAGTGAAGCGGGCGAAGACTTCATCGCGGGCGCCGCGCGAAACCGAAAGCGCCTGAGCGGGCGACCGTCCTAGCGAGCGAGCGTCCGATCGCGTGAAGGCCCCTTCCCTGCAAGGCCGCCGCCGCCACGGCGCAAGCGTCAACGCTCGATGGTCTTGTTCCAGCGCGCGTTCCACGCCGGCCGGTTGGCATTGATGCTCTCCCAGTCGATGGTCACCGCGTTCTTCATCCACTTGTTGATGTCGGCCACCTGCAGGGCACCCTCGCCCACCGCCGGGGCCTTGGGGTTGGTGGGGATCTGGCTACCGAACTGCAGCACGTTGGCCTGTGCCAGCGGGCTCAGCAAAAATTCGGCCAGCTTCTGCGAGAGCTCGGGTTCGCTGTTGTTGGCGATCACGCACTGGCCCACCATCAGCACCACCGAGCCCTCCTTCGGCTGCGCGTATTCGACCGGAATGCCCTTGGTTTTAAGTGCCGCGACCGCCGTGGGCGTCAGCGGGAAGAGCGCGGCCTCGCCGGTCTGCACCATCTCGGAGATCTTGGCCGAACTCGGGATGTATTCGAGCACGTTCGGCCCGATGGTCGTGGGCCAGGCCTTGAAGCCGGGCTCGACGTTCTTGTCGTTGCCGCCCTGGATGCGGTTGAACATCAAGAAGCCGTGCAGCCCGAACGAAGACGACGACATCGACTGGAACACCACCTTGCCCTTGTACTTGGGGTCGGCCATGTCCATCCATGAAGTGGGTGGCGCCCAGCCCTTTTCCTTGAACATCTTGGCGTTGTAGGCCAGCCCGGTCATGCCCAGGCTCACACCGCTGGCCAGGTCGTCCTTGAAGCGCGCGGCCGGGTAGATGTCCTTCAGGCCCTGGTTCGGCCGCTGCTTCTCGCACAGGCCCATGCCGATGGCCCGAACCATGATGCCGTCGTCGAGGAACATGACGTGCATCTGCGGCTTTTCCTTGTTGGCCTGGGCCTTGGCCAGGATGTCGGACGAAGTGCCCGGCACCACCACCACCTTCACGTTGTTGAGCTTCTCGAACACCGGGAACACGTACTGCGTGTACGCCTTCTCCATGGTGCCGCCATTCATGCCGATGTAAATCGTCTTGGTCTGCGCGGTGGCCGCGCCACTGGCGGCCAGTGCGGCGGCGGCACCCAGTGCCAGCAGCGCACGGCGCACAGGAAAGCGCGCGGCATGGCGCGAGTGGCGTGTGTTGAGCGAGGGGCTGGATGGCGTGCGCTGTGACATGGGTTTCCTTTGGAGGGTGGATCGGTGACGTGGCGAAACTATGGACTCAATCGGCGCCCAGCGCCACAGGCTGGTGCGCGGGAAGAAAGCGCTCGATGGCGAAGGCGTCGATGGGCGTGCTGCTGCGGCCGTCGCGGGCCAGTTCGGCCAGCACCTCACCCGCCGCGGGCCCGATCTGAAAGCCGGCCCCGGCAAAGCCGAAGCCATGCACCAGCCCGGGCGTGGTGGCACTGACACCGAGCACGGGCTGGCGGTCGGGCAGGTAGCCTTCGGTGCCGCTCCAGGTGCGGATCACATGGGCATGGCGCAGCCGTGGCAGCAGCGTGACGGCCTGCGCGAACAGCGTGGCCATGGCGGCGCGGTCGGAGCGGGCGCGGTCGGCGTCGAGCGCCAGGCCTGCGCCACCGCCCAGAACCAGGTTGCCCCGCGCGACCTGCCGGCAATAGATGCCGCCACCTTCAACGCCAAGGCTCCAGTGCATGAAGAACGGCAGCGGCTCGGTGACCGCCATGGCGGGGTGACCCGACTGCATCGGCACCTCTTCGCCGAACTGCGCCGCGATGGCGCCGGCCCAGGCGCCGGCACAGTTGACCAGCACCGGCGCCCGCACCTCGAGCGCCTCGCCCGAGCGCAGCGTGAAGCCGCTGCCGTCGTGCTGCAACGCGGTCAGGGGGCTGCGCTCGAACACCGCTGCGCCGGCCCGCACCGCGGCCTGCGCGAAGGCCGGGGACACCAGCCGCGGGTTGGCCTGGCCGTCCTCGGCACAGAGCGAGCCGCCCACGGCGTTGTCGCCCAGCCAGTCACATCGCGCCCGCAGGCGAGCGCCGGAAACGATCTCCAGCCCCAGGTCGAAATCGCGGCTCAGGGCCTGGTATTTTTCGAGGGCGGCCAGGTCGGCCTCGCTGCGCGCCACCTTGAAGTGGCCGGTGCGCAGGTACTCGCCATCGGTGCCGATCAACGCAGGCAGGTCGGCCCAGATGCGGTGTGCGCGCTGGGCCAGCGGCAACTGGCTGAGCGGCCGGCCCTGGCGCCGCACGCCGCCGAAGTTGACGCCGCTCGACCGCGAGCCGCAGAGGTCGCGCTCCAGCAGCGCCACCTGTACGCCCTTGCGGCGCAGGGCCAGTGCGGTGGACGCACCGACGATGCCGCCGCCGACGATGGCGACCTCGGTCTCGATGCGCTTCATGTCGCCACCTTTTCGCTGGCGGCCGCATCGGCGGCCCGGACCTGCATCCCGAGGGGAACCGGCTTGATCGGGGCCTGTCCGCGCAAGCGGCCGACCATTGCCACCGGCTGGCCAGTGGCCTGTGCCAGGATCTCCGCCGCCGCCACGCCGCACATGCGGCCCTGGCAGCGGCCCATGCCCACGCGCGACAGCGCCTTGAGCCGGTTCATCTCGTCCGCGCCCTGCTGCCGCACCGTGTCGCGGAGGGTACCGGCGCTGATGTTCTCGCAACGGCAGACGATCAGTTCGTCGGGCGCTTGCGCGGCCCAGTCCTCGGGGAACGGAAAGGCGCGCTCCAGCCCCCGGCGGAAAGTCATCAGCTGTTGAAGCTTGCGCTCCAGGTGTTCGGCGCGTGCCGCATCCACCGCCACGCCGTGGTCGGCCAGCAGCGCCAGCGCCGCCCGCTCGCCGGCCCATTCGGCGGCGTCGGCGCCCATGATGCCGGCGCCGTCACCGGCCAGGTACACGCCGGCCAGGCTGGAGCGACCGGCGGCGTCGCGCTCGGGCAGGTGGGCGCGTTGCGTCGGTGAATAGGCGAAGCGGCATCCGAGCAGATCGGCCAGCTGGGTCTCGGAGCGCAGTGCGTAGCCGAAGCCCACGGCATCGCAGTCGACCCTGCGCTCTTGCCGGCCGTCGTGCCAGGCGACACCGGTGACACGGTGGTCGCCATCGATGCGCAGCGGGCGCACGCCGCCGTGCAGGGCCACGCCGTGGCTGCGGAGCCAGGCCACGTAATACAGGCCCTTGGCCAGCACCGCGGGCTGGGTCAGCATCGCCGGCATTGCGGCCAGCTGGTCGGCCAGCCGCGCGGTGTCGAGCACCGCCGCCACGTCAACGCCGGCCTTCCGGTATTGGTAGGCAATGAGGTAGAGCAATGGGCCGGTGCCCATGAAGACGACCCGCTGGCCGATGGCACAGGCCTGGAACTTCAGCGCCACCTGCGCGCCACCCAGCGTGTAGACGCCGGGCAAGGTCCAGCCCGGCACGGGCAGCACGCGGTCGGTGGCGCCGGTGGCGATGATCAGCTGGCCGTAGGGCACGCGGCCAGTGGTCTGCGTGGCGCCGTGCATCACGTCCAACTGGCCTCCCTGCGCGTTCCAGACCAGGCTGTCGGGGCGATGGTCGATGCGGCTCGCCAGTCCGTCGATGGTGCCGTGCAAGGCCGTGGCCCGGTCGGCCTCGAAGCCGTACAGCGTCTTTGCCGGACGTTGAAAATTCGCCGGCTGGCGGCGGTAGATCTGGCCACCCGCGCGCGCCGCCTCGTCGATCAGCACCGGCCGCGGGCCATGCGCCGCCAGCGTCTCCGCGGCACGGATGCCGGCAGGGCCGGCGCCCACGATGACAGGAGCGAGGTGGGAAGTCATCGCGGAGTCACCAGAGCGCGA
>JAQGNA010000407.1 GCA_028292075.1 Rhodoferax sp.
CGCCAGATCGGCCTGCAGATCGGCCGCTGCCTCGAGCCCGACCGAGAACCTGACCAGCGTGCCCTTTGCCAGATGGGCAGGCCAGGAGGGGCGCATGGTGGCCAGTTCGTACGGCACGACCAGGCTCATCGGTCCGCCCCAGCTGTAGCCGAGTTTGAAAAGTTGCAGAGCGTCGCAGAACGCATCGACCTGGGCCTGGCTGTAGCGGGCGTCGATCATGACGCTGAAGAGGCCCGCCGCCCCGCCCTCGCGCCTTGCGCGCATGTCCTCGCCTTCCCCTGCACCGATGCCACCAGCCTCTCCTGGCCGGCACAGCGCCGCCCAGTGCGCATGGCCCGGTGACGCGGGCAGTGCGGGGTGCAGAACCTGGGCAAATTCGGGCCGCCCGAGGCACCACTGCGCCAGTGCGCGCGTGGTGGCATCGTGGGCACGGTAACGCAGCGCGACGGTCGGCAGCGAGCGCAGCACCAGCTCCGCGTCGTTCGCGCCGACCCCGATGCCGAGCCGCATGTGGCCGAGCTTGAGGCGCAGGTGCAGCGCCGGGTCGCGGGTGATGACGCTGCCCATCAGCACGTCGCCGCCGCCGCTCGGGTACTTGGTGAGCGCATGGACGGAAATATCGACGCCAAGCGGCTCCGCGCCGGGCAACAGGTCGAACGGGTTGAAGGCGAGGCCGGCGCCCCAGGTGTTGTCGAGCGCGGAGGTCACCCCGCGCTCGCGGCAGGTGCGAACCAGTGCCGGCAAATCGGGAAATTCGAGCGTCACAGAGCCGGCCGCCTCGAGCCAGACCAGGCGTGTGCGGTCGGAAATCTTGGCCGCCAGGTCGGCCGGGTTCATGGCGTCGTACAAGCGCGTGGTGACGCCGAAATTGCGCAGCTCGGCATCGCACAGGGTCTTGTTGGGGCCGTAGGCGTTGTCGGGCAGCAGCACCTCGTCGCCAGTTTTCAGCAACGACAGCGCGACCACCCCGATGGCCGCCAGCCCGCTCGGCGCCAGCAAACATTGCAGCCCGCCCTCCAGGGTGCAAAGCCGCTCTTCCAGCAGGTAGGTGGTGGGCGTGCCGTGCAGGCCGTAGGTGTAGCCCGACTTGTCCTTCCACTCGCGGTGGCGCATGGCGGCCACGTTGGGGAAGATGACCGTCGACGCCTTGAAGACCCCGGGCTGGGGCGCCACGAAGGTGTCGGGCGGCAGGTAGGCATGGTGGATCAGGCTGGTGGCGACTTGGGTCATGGCGGGGCGGGGTTTAGGATCAGTAAGGATCAAACAGATCGATCAGGAACAATCAGCGGGGGCACTGGTCACAGGCCACCACCCATGAAAAAGCCGGGTGGCAGGCCCGGCTTGTCGACTTCAAATGGGCAACACCAGGCGGTGCGCTCAGAGTTTCCACTTTTCCAGCAGCTGGGCCGGGCGCAACGCGTCGTAACCCTCGAACGGCTGGTGGATCCAGGGGTTGGTCGGCAGGTATTCGACCGAGTAGTCGGGGGTGAACGTCGAGACACCCTTGGTCCAGATCACGGCGCTGCGCAATTCGGTGATGGGCGCGTAGTTGGTCTTGATCTGCTGGATCACGGCCTTGAGCGTGACGCCGGTGTCGGCAAGGTCGTCCACCAGCAGCACCTTGCCGGCGAGCTCGCCCTTGGGCGTGGTGATGAAGCGGGCGATGTCGAGGTTGCCCTGGCGCGTGCCGGCTTCGGCGCGGTAGGAGCTGGTCGACATGATGGCCAGTGGCTTGTCGAAGATGCGCGAAAGAATGTCGCCGGGGCGCATGCCGCCGCGCGCCAGGCAAAGAATGTTGTCGAACTCCCAGCCCGACTGGTGCACCTTCAGCGCCAGCTTCTCGATAAGGTTGTGGTACTCGTCGTAGCTGACGTAGAGGTGTTTGCCGTCTTCGGTCAGCATGGCGTGATTTCCGTCTGGTAGGGGTGTTGCATCATGATCGTGTGGTCGCGGTCGGGGCTGGTGGAGATCATTGCGATCGGCACGCCGGTCACTTCCTGGATGCGCTGCAGATAGCGCTGGGCGTTCTGCGGCAGCTTGTCGTATTCGGTCACGCCGACGGTGGAATCGGTCCAGCCGGCGATGGTCTCGTACACCGGTTCGCAGCGCGCGATGTCCTCGGCGCCCATGGGCAGGATGTCGATCAGCTCGCCGTCCAGCTTGTAGCCGGTGCAGAGTTCGAGCTGCTGCAGGCCGTCGAGCACGTCGAGCTTGGTGATGCACAGGCCGGTCAGGCCATTGACCTGGGCGCTGCGCTTCAGCAGGGCCGCGTCGAACCAGCCGCAACGGCGGCTGCGGCCGGTGGTCACGCCTTTTTCGGCGCCCACGGTGCTCATGTGGTAACCGGGGGTTCCCGGGTTTTCCCAGTCGAGTTCGGTGGGGAACGGCCCGCCGCCCACGCGGGTGCAATAGGCCTTGGTGATGCCCAGCACATAGTGCAGCATGCCCGGGCCCACGCCGGCACCGGCAGCGGCATTGCCGGCCACGCAGTTGCTGGAGGTGACATACGGATAAGTGCCGTGGTCGACGTCGAGCAAGGTGCCTTGCGCGCCTTCGAACAGCAGGTTGGCACCGGCCTTGTGGGCATCGTACAGCTCGCGCGAGACGACGGCCATCATCGGCTTCATCAGCTCGGCATGGCGCATCGATTCGGCATAGACGGCGTCGAAGTCGATGGGCGCGGCATGCAGGAATTGCGTCAGCACGAAGTTGTGCAGTTCAAGCAGGTCGCGCAGCTTGGCCGCAAACCGCTCGGGGTACTTGAGGTCCTGCACGCGCAGGGCGCGGCGCGCGATCTTGTCCTCATAGGCCGGGCCGATGCCGCGGCCGGTGGTACCGATCTTCTCGGTGCCGCCCTTTTCGCGCGCCAGTTCACGGGCGATGTCGATGGCCGCATGGAACGGCAAGATGAGCGGGCAAGCCTCGCTGATGCGCAGGCGCGAACGCACTTCGACACCGGCCTTTTCCAGCCCCTCGATCTCTTCGAACAGCTTGGCCGCCGACAGCACCACGCCGTTGCCGATGTAGCACTTGACGCCCGGTCGCATGATGCCGCTGGGGATCAGGTGCAATGCGGTCTTCACGCCGTTGATCACCAGCGTGTGGCCAGCGTTGTGCCCACCCTGGAAGCGCACCACGCCCTGCGCGCTTTCGGTGAGCCAGTCGACCAGCTTGCCCTTGCCCTCGTCACCCCATTGGGTGCCCACGACGACCACGTTGCGGCCGGGAATCGATTTGTTTGCGGTATTCATGTCGGATCAGGTCTCGGGTTCTCAGATCAGTTGCACGGTCCACTGCCCCGCCTGCTGCTGCAGCGCGCGGTCGCAATGGAATTCATCGATTTCACTTTCATGGCCGGGCAGAACGCAGACCACGGTCTCGCCCTGGCTGCGCAGGACGGCGATGGCGGAGCGAAGGTCCGCCGCATCACCCCAGGGCGCACGGATGGCGGCGCGCAGCGGGCGTGGGCCCACCACGCCGACCACCTGTTTCAGGTCGACCAGGCTGAAGCCGACAGCCGGCCGGTTGCGTCCGAACACGGCACCCACCTCGTCATAGCGGCCACCCCGCACCAGGGCGTCGCTGGCGCCGCGGGCATAGATGGCAAAGCGGGCACCA
>JAQGNA010000046.1 GCA_028292075.1 Rhodoferax sp.
TGCAGCACCGGGCCGCAATAGCAGAGGCGGGCCACGCCCTGCCGATTGAGCAGATGTGCGTCGATGCGGGCAACCTGCGGGGTGGTGTCAGCCCGGAGGCCCATCATTCGCCCGGAAAGTTGGTCGACCAGCTTGAAGGTCTGCAGGTCCAGCGCCTCGCCGGTGCCGGTCAGCAGCGATTCAAGGTGCTCCAGCAACGGCGGCATGACCAATTCATAGCCATACCCACGGGCGGTGTCGAGCAGTTCACGACGCAGTTCTTCGATGTGCCGGGCCTCGGAGGGCAGAACATCGGCAATGTGATCCGGCAGGACCCAGGCGGACATGGAGTTTCGGGGGCTGTTAAAAACGGGATTTTACTGGACTGGTTGGACACCCCAGACTGGCGCACCGGGTGGTGCCCTCAGCCCCTTGCGCGAGGAAGCGTCTCCGTCCCAGAGGCGGCGGCTCCGGCTGTTCCGGAAAGCGAAGAATGGCGTCTGCGGTTACTGGCAGGGCGGTCAGGAAACGATCCAGAGCAGCACCAGCCCCAGCAGCATGCTGCCCAGGCCGATGAAGCGGATCTGGCCGTCGGACATCTGCAAGACCTGCTCGAACACGCGGCGCCAGCGCACCGGCGAGAGGAATGGCAGCAAGCCCTCGATGACCAGCACCAGGGCCAGCGCGGCCCAGAGCGTACTGCCGTCCAATGCCTACTTCTTGGCGGCGGCCGGCGCTGCCGGTGCGGCGTTGCCTGGCCCACCACCGCGCATGGCGCGGAAGAATTCCGAGGAGGACGGGTCGAGCACCAGCACGTCGCTCTTCTTGCTGAAGCTGGCGCGGTAGGCGTCGAGGCTGCGGTAGAACTGGGCGAACTGCGGATCGCGGCCAAAGGACTCTGCGTAGAGGCGCGAAGCTTCCGCATCGCCCTCGCCCTTGATCTTCTGGGCGTCGCGGTAGGCGTTGGCAATGGCGACTTCACGTTGCCGGTCGGCGTCGGCGCGAATCTTCTCGCCTTCAGCCGCGCCGGTGGAACGCAGTTCGTTGGCCACGCGCTTGCGCTCGGCCTCCATGCGCCGGTACACCGATTCGGTGATGGCTTCCACGTAGTCCACGCGGGTGATGCGCACGTCGATCACGTCCACGCCCCACGGCTTAGCGCCCTTCACCACGTCGAGCACCTCGCGCTTGACGTCGGCCATCAGGGCCTCGCGCTTCAGGGACAGCAGGTCCTTCACCGTGCGGCGGTTGATCTCCTCCTGAAAGGCGTTGCGCACCACGCGGTTCAACTGGTTGGCACCGGCGCTTTCGTCGAGGCCGACGTTGCGGATGTACTCGGACGGATTGATGACGCGCCAGCGCACGTACCAGTCGATGACCACACGCTGCTTCTCGGCGGTGAGCATGGGCTCCGCGTCGACGCTGTCGAGCGTGAGCAGGCGCTTGTCCAGGTAAGACACGTTCTGGAACGGTGGGGGCATCTTGAAATGCAGGCCCGGCTCGGTGATGACTTCCTTGATCTGGCCCAGGGCGTAGACCACCCCGAACTGACGCTGGTCGACCACGAACAACATGGAGCTGAGCAAGGCCAGCACCACCAACAGCGAAGACGCGATAAAACCGACTCGATTCACAGTGATCTCCTAGCGCACGTCGCGCTCGCGCGAACGCGAGGTGTCACGCGTACGGGCATCGTTGGACAGGACAGGCGGCAGGTTCGGCAGTGGTGGCGTGGTGGCCGTGCCGGTGGCCGCATCGGACGTGGGCGCCGTGCCCTGTTGCCCCGACATCTGCATGATCTTGTCGAGGGGCAGGTACAGCAGGTTGGAACCCTGGCGCGAATCGACCAGCACCTTGGTGACGTTGCCGTACACCTGCTGCATCGCATCGACATACATGCGGTCGCGGGTGACCTGCGGCGCCTTCTGGTATTCGGTCAGCACGGAGCGAAAACGCTGGGCGTCACCATCGGCCTGGGCCACGATGCGAGCCTTGTAGGCGTCGGCTTCTTCCTTCAGGCGCGAAGCCGAACCCACAGCGCGGGGTACCACGTCGTTGGCATAGGCCTGTGCCTCGTTCTTGGCGCGCTCACGCTCCTGGCCGGCCTTCAGGACGTCGTCGAACGCCGCCTGCACCTGCTCCGGCGGACGCACGCCGCTTTGCTGCAGGTTGATGCCCACCACCTCGATGCCCACCTTGTAGCGGTCAAGAATGGTCTGCATCAGCGTGCGGACGCGCGGACCGATCTGGTCGCGCTCCTCGGCCAGGGCCGAGTCCATCTTCATCTTGCCGACGACCTCGCGGACCGCCGTTTCCGCGGCCTGGACGACGGCACCGGTCGGGTCCTTGCTCTCGTACAGGAAAGCCTGGGCGTTGCTCAGGCGGTACTGCACGGCGAACTTGATCTCGACGATGTTCTCGTCCTCGGTCAGCATGGCCGATTCGCGCAGGCCGGTCGCCTTGATGACGGAATCGCGGCCGACGTCCACCGAACGGATCTGGCTCACGTACACCAGTTCATGGCGTTGAATCGGGTAAGGCAGGCGCCAGTTGAAACCCGCTCCCACCGTGGTCTTGTAGCGGCCGAACTGCGTGATGACAGCTTGCTGCCCTTCCTGCACGATGAAGAAACCGGTGCCCAGCCAGATCAGTGCGACCACAGCGGCAATCAGGCCGATGCCGATGCCGGTGCTTTTCATGTCGGGCTGAAAGCCGCCGCCACCGCCACCATTGCCACCGCCGTTGCCGTTGTTGCCGCCAAGCCGCCCGCCGCCCTTGCCGCCGCCGAAGAGGCTGCCGAGCTTGCGGTTGAAATCACGCCAGAGTTCGTCGAGGTCGGGCGGGCCCTGGTTGCCGGAGTTCTGATTCCGGCCGGGCTGGTTGCGCGGCGGCTCGGAAGGCTTGTCCGGTTCGGGCCGGTCTTTTTGGTCGGAAGAGGAAGACTTGTCGTCACCACGCCCCCATCGGGGATCGTTCAGGTTGAACATGCCTCGGATGCGGCCCTGCAGTCCTGCGAAGCCGGTCTGGGCAGACCGGTCCGGGGCCCGTGGAGTGATGTCCATTCGTTCAAGTCTCTCTGTTGTCATTGTCCAATTGTGCCCAATCGGGCAGCGGCCTCAAGGAGTTCAGGGGAATGCTCGGCCGTGGGCTCCGGCGGCGCGCCAGCGGCCGACCTAGCCATCTCGGAGAGTTGAAGGCGAAGGGCAGCCAGCCCCTCGCCGCTTTGAGCGCTGACGAAGATCCGCGGGATTTGTTGGCCGTCCACTTCCATGGTGTCCTGCATGGCCACCGGCCGGCGGTCGTCCGGCAATGCGTCGACCTTGTTGAAGACCAGCAACTGTGGGACGTCGGCCGCGCCGATTTCGCGCAGCACGGTTTGCACCTCGGCCATCTGCTCGGGAAACCCCGGGTTCGCCGCATCGACGACATGCAGCAAAAGGTCGGCGTCGGCGGCTTCCTGCAGCGTGGCACGGAATGCATCGATCAACCCGTGCGGCAGGTCGCGGATGAAGCCGACGGTGTCGGACAGCGACACCGACCGTCCGCCGCCTTCCTGGTTGCCTAAATAAAGCTGGCGTGTGGTGGTGTCGAGCGTGGCGAACAGTTGGTCGGCCGCATAGGCGCGGGCCTTCACCAGCGCATTGAACAGCGTCGACTTGCCGGCGTTGGTATACCCCACCAGCGAGATGGTGAAGGCGTCGCGCCGCGACCGTTGCCGCCGTTGCGTGCTGCGTTGCTTGACCACTTTCGCCAGCCGCTCCTTGGTGCGCTTGATCGACTCGCCGAGCATCCGCCGGTCGAGCTCGATCTGCTTCTCGCCAGGGCCACCGCGCATGCCGATACCGCCGCTTTGCCGCTCCAGGTGCGACCACCGGCGAACCAGCCGGGTGGTGAGGTATTGAAGGCGGGCCAGATCGACCTGCAGCTTGCCCTCATGGCTGCGCGCGCGCTGGGCAAAGATGGTGAGGATCAGCAGCGTGCGGTCGTTCACCGGCAGCTCGATGTGGCGCTCGAGGTTGCGCTGCTGCGCCGGGCTCAGGCTCTGGTCGAACAGGATCTCGGTGGCGCCGTGCATCTGGGCCAGCAGCTTGATCTCGTCGGCCTTGCCGCTGCCGACGAACAACGCCGCGTCGGGCGCGCGGCGCTTGCAACTGATACGGGCCACAACCCGCATGCCTGCGGTTTCGGCCAAAAGGCCCAGTTCTTCGAGCTCTGGGTCGTAATGGGGCAAGCCAAGATCGACACCGACCAGAATGGCCAGTGCCGTCGAATTTTCGGGAGAATCAGACGAACTCAAATCAGGGGCGTGGTCGTTTTGCGAAGATCCAAAAGCGCGAACGCCGCAGATGGGCGTTCGGCTAGGGAGGGGGCGGTCCGGTCAGGTTCAGCTGGCGGATTCGGCGGGGGCGTCTTCGGCCGTCGAGAAGTTCACCGCACGGCCGGGGACAATGGTCGAGATGGCGTGTTTGTAAACCATCTGGGTCACGGTATTGCGCAACAGCACAACGTATTGGTCAAAAGACTCAATCTGGCCTTGGAGCTTGATGCCGTTGACGAGGTAGATCGACACCGGCACATGTTCACGACGCAGGGTATTGAGGAATGGGTCTTGCAAGAGCTGCCCTTTATTGCTCACGATATTCTCCGTGTTGTGAAGTTGTTAATGAGGAACAGACCTTACCACAGGGTTAGCAGGACTTGCGTTCCACGCCGTAAACCCCTAGCAAATTTACTGAGACTCGACCAGTACCTTATTTGTCTTTATCGGTAAAAGGATTGGTCGATGTCTTCAATTCGATACGAAGCGGCGTGCCGACCAGGTTGAACTCCTTGCGGAACCGGCCTTCGAGGAACCGCTTGTAGGCATCGGTCACGTGCTCGAGCGAGTTGCCATGGATCACGATCACTGGCGGATTCATGCCGCCCTGGTGCGCGTAGCGCAGCTTGGGGCGGAACATGCCGGCCCGCTTGGGGCTCTGGAATTGCACGGCCTCGAGCAGCAGCCGGGTCAGCACCGGCGTGGACATCTTGCACGTCGCGGCCTTGTGCGCCTGAAGAATCGAAGCCCACAGTGGACCCAGGCCCTGGCGTTTCTCGGCCGAGATGAAATGCACCGCGGCGAACTTCAAAAAGGCGAGTCGCGTCTCGATCGACCGCTGCACCAGTTCGCGCTGGTACGCGTCCACGGCGTCCCACTTGTTGATGGCCAGCACCACGGCGCGGCCGCTTTCAAGGATGTACCCGGCGATGTGCGCGTCCTGGTCGGTCACGCCCTGGGTGGCGTCGACCAGCAACAGCACCACATTGCAGGTTTCGATGGCCTGCAGCGTCTTGACCACCGAGACTTTCTCGATCGCCTCGAACACCTTGCCCTTGCGGCGCAAGCCGGCCGTGTCGATCAACTCGAAGCGGTGGCCGTTGCGCTCGAACGGCACGGTGATGGCGTCGCGTGTGGTCCCGGGCAGGTCGAAAGCCACCAGGCGTTCCTCGCCGAGCCAGGTGTTGATGAGCGTGGACTTGCCAACGTTCGGCCGTCCTGCGACGGCGAGCTTGGTGACACCGGCATCGATGCCGGCCTCTTCCTCGTCTTCGTCCGGCAGGTTGAGCGGCGCAAGCGCCAGGTCGATGAGGGTGCGGATGCCCTGGCCGTGCGCGGCCGAGACGGGGAACACCTCGCCCAGGCCGAGCTCGTAGAAGTCGCTCAGCTGGTAGCCTTCGGTCATGCCCTCGGCCTTGTTGGCCACCAGCACGCAAGGCTTGCCCAGGCGCCGCAGATAATTGGCGATGTCGTGGTCCTGCGCCGAAAGGCCGGCGCGAGCGTCGACCACGAAGATCACGGTGTCGGCTTCGGCGACGGCCTGCCGGGTCTGCTTGGCCATCTCCTTGTAGATGCCGGTGGTGGCATCGGGCTCGAAGCCACCAGTGTCGATCACGATGAACTCGTGCTTGCCCTGGCGGCCATTGCCGTAATGCCGGTCACGGGTGAGTCCGGCAAAGTCGGCCACGATGGCGTCGCGCGACTTCGTGAGTCGGTTGAACAGGGTGGATTTGCCGACGTTCGGGCGCCCGACCAGGGCGAGTACAGGTTTCATGGGTGGGAAGTGATCGCGTTATTCGGGTTGGAAGCCGAAGATGCCGCCGTTGCGGGTGACCACCACGACGGTGTCACCGGCCAGTACGGGCGCTGCCGCGATCGGCGAACCGTCCGTGGTGAGGCGGGTCAGCGGAGCACCGTCCTCGCGCGAAAGAAAGTGGACCAGGCCGGTGTTGTCGCCAATGGCCACGGAGCGGCCTACCGACAGCGGGGCCGTAAGCGTGCGGTAGCGAAGGCGCTCGCTGGACCAGGCCTGCGTGCCATCCGCGCGTTGCCAGGCGATGACCTTGCCATCGCCTTCAGTGCCGAAGACCATGCGGTCGTCGCCGTGCACGCCGACGAACCCGACCGCCGGCTTGCTCCAGACCACCGTGCCACGGGCGGTGTTGACACAGCCCACGTTCGACTGGAACGCGCGTGCGCAGACCACTTCGCCGACGCGGCTCACACCGCCGACCAGATCGACCAGTCGCTCAACGTCGTTGGTGCCGCGCGGCGCGGCGATGGGGGCTTCCCAGCGCACCGTGCCGTTGCCCGGATTGATGCCGACCAGGCGTCCGGAAAGGCCGGCGACCAGGGTGTCGCCCACCGCCATCAACAAACCACCCTGGCGCAGCACCAGCGGCTCGCCGGGGCGTGGCTGGGTCCACAAGCGGCGACCGGAAGCGCCGTCGAAGGCCAGCACGGAACGATCGGCGGCCAGCAGGAACACCCGTCCGCCCGCGACGAACGGCGCAGTGAAGACCTGGGCATTCAGCTTCTGGCGCCAGATTTCCTTGCCACTTTCCAGCGCGACCAGCTCATTGCCGGTGGTGACCACGGCGGTGACCTTGCCGTCGCTGCCGACACCCGCCGACAACGGCGCGCCGACGGACGTACGCCAGCTTTCGCGGCCGGTGCGCGCGTCCAGCGCCACCACAGTGCCATTGGCACTTGCGAGCGACACCGTGCTGCCTTGCACGTTCACCTCGAGCGGAAACTCCACGTCACCGAGCTTGGCGCTCCAGGCCTGGCGAACACCCAGCAGGGCCACGTTCGGTGCCAACTCGGCGGGCTTCGGTTTGCTGTTGCCGGCACAGCCGGCCAGCACGGCGGCCACTAGGGCCGTTACCACGGCCGTGGAAATCCGGCCGATTCGCTTCATGCGCTTGTCTGACATCACTTCTTGATCTCCGTGGAGGCGGTCACGCCGCGCGGATCGATACCGAGCGCGTTCAGCTTGATTTCAACGAGTCGGCGGTAATCGGTGCGTTCCCCGAAAGCCTTGTAGGCCTTCTGGTATTCGGCAATGGACTCGGCCTTCTTGCCCTGCAGCGCCAGCACATCGCCCTTGCGGTCGGCCACCAGGCCGGCGTATTCAGCGGGGAATGTGCTCGACAACTGCTTCATGGCGTCGTCATAGGCTTTCGACTCCACCAGCACGCCGGCCAGCCGCAGCCGGGCAAGCGCCTGGTAGCCTTCATCGGAGGCCTTGTCGGCCACCCAGCCCAAGGCCGCCTTGGCGCCGTCGGCATTGCCCTTTTCGAACAAAGCCTTGCCTGCCAGCAGACCGGCCTGCTGCGCATAGCTGGTGCCGCCGAACTTGTCCTTCATGTCCGTGAAGGCACGTTCGATCTTGGCCACGTCGCCGCCCTGCGCGGCGCGCTCGACTTCGTCGAACATGGCCGAAGCCTGCGCCGCTTGCTGGCGGTTCCAGTATTGGTAGAAGTTCCAGGCGGCGAAACCGCCTAGAACGATGATCAACACCCAGCTGATGAGATTGCCGTATTGCTTCCAGAAGTGCTTGATCTGATCAAGCTGTTCTTGTTCTTCGAGGTCGAGATGCGTTGCCATAGGTGTCCAGAGTCAAGCCGGTGATTGTAGGGTTTGCGGGCTGCGCAGCCGGGCGGCCCAGGACGCCACGTCGGCGAGCGGCTCGCTGCGCTGTACGCCGCCCGCCTCCGCGCCTTCGCGCAGCGGCTTGACGGTGACTTCGCCACGGGCCAGTTCGTCGGCGCCGAACACCAGCGCGAAACGTGCGCCGCTCGCGTCGGCTTTCTTGAACTGCGACTTGAAGCTGCCCAGGCCATCGGCCGTGGCCGCATGCATCTGGGCGGACACGCCGGCTTCGCGCAACTGTTGCAGCGTGCGCAGGGCCACCGGCATGGCGGCCGCGTCGGGCACCACCGCATAGACATCAGGTACTGCCACCGGCACCGCGGTGCCCTGCTCCTTCAGCAGCTCGAGCACGCGCTCCATGCCCATGGCCCAGCCCACGGCAGGCGCGGGCTTGCCGCCCATCTGGGTGATGAGGTCGTCGTAGCGGCCGCCCGCGCAAACCGTGCCCTGCGCGCCCAGCCGGTCCGTGACGAATTCGAACACCGAGAGGTTGTAGTAGTCGAGCCCACGCACCAGCCTCGGATTGAGGGTGTAGGCCACGCCATTCGCATCGAGGATGGCGCGCAGGCCGTTGAAGTGCGCGAGCGACTCGGCGCCGAGAAAGTCCATGAGCCGGGGCGCGGTCTCGACCACGTCCCTCATCGCCGGATTCTTGGTGTCGAGGATGCGCAGCGGGTTGCTGTGCAGGCGTCGCTTCGCGTCCTCGTCGAGCCGGTCGGCATGCTTCTCGAAGTGGGCGATGAGCTCGATGCGGTGCGCCGCACGCTCGGCCGGCTGGCCGAGGCTGTTCAGTTCGAGCCGCACGTCGGTCAGGCCGATGGCCTTCCAGAGAGATGCGGCCAGCAGGATGAGTTCGGCGTCCACGTCGGGCCCGGCAAAGCCCAGCGCCTCCGCGCCGATCTGGTGGAACTGGCGCAAGCGCCCGCGCTGCGGCTTCTCGCGCCGGAACATCGGCCCGATGTACCACAGGCGCTTGCCGCCGTCGTACAGCAGCGAGTGCTCGGTGACGGCGCGCACCACGCTGGCGGTGTTCTCGGGCCGCAGCGTCAGGTGGTCGGCGTCGCCGTGCTTGTCGGAACGGTCCTGGAAGGAGTACATCTCCTTTTCGACGATGTCGGTCACCTCGCCGATGCCGCGCACGAAGAGTGCCGTGTGCTCCAGGATCGGCGTTCGGATGTTGCGGTAGGCGTAGCGCGACATCAGTTCGCGCACGATGCCCTCGAGCCATTCCCAGCGCGCCGATTCGCCCGGGAGAATGTCGTTCATGCCTTTGACGGCGCTCAGTTTGTCAGCCATGTTCCTGGTCTTGATTGATGCGGTGGATCGGCCATGCGCACGGGCGCTGGCAGGGGCAAACAGGCGGCCGAAGCGAATTCAGCCGCCGGCGCCGGCTCACGCGACAGCGGTGGCCGCTGCGGCGCCGTAGCGTTTCTCGATGTAGTTCTCGACGATGACCCGGAAATCCTGGGCGATGGTGTCGCCGCGCAGGGTAACGCTCTTCTCGCCATCGATGTAGACCGGTGCGGCAGGCGCCTCGCCAGTGCCCGGCAGGCTGATGCCGATGTCGGCATGCTTGCTTTCGCCCGGCCCGTTGACGATGCAGCCCATGACGGCCACCTTCATCTTCTCCACGCCCGGGTACTGTTCGCGCCACACCGGCATCTGCGCCCGCAGGAAATCGTCGATCTCCTTGGTCAGTTCCTGGAAGGTGGTGCTGGTGGTGCGGCCGCAGCCCGGGCATGCGGTGACGCTGGGCACGAAACTGCGCAGGCCGAGCGACTGCAGAATCTCCGAGGCGATCACCACTTCCTGGGTCCGTGCCTCGCCCGGCTGGGGCGTGAGCGACACGCGGATGGTGTCGCCGATGCCCTCCTGCAGCAGGATCGACAACGCGGCAGCCGAAGCCACCGTGCCCTTGGTGCCCATGCCGGCCTCGGTCAGGCCGAGGTGCAGTGCGTAGTTGCAGCGCTTCGCCAACGCCCGGTACACGGCGATCAGGTCCTGCACGCCGCTGACCATGCACGACAACAAGATCTGATGCGCAGGCAGACCGATGTCTTCGGCGCGCCGCGCGGATTCGACCGCCGATGTGATCAGCGCCTCGTACATCACCGACTTGGCGCCCCACGGCGTGCTCCGCCGGCTGTTCTCGTCCATCATG
>JAQGNA010000439.1 GCA_028292075.1 Rhodoferax sp.
GGCGAGATCCGCTGGTCCGATGAAGTCTGCCGCATCCACGGCCGGCCACCTGGTCACCGGCCCACCATGGACGAGGCGCTCGGCTACTACTGCGACGAGTCGCGCCAGCGCATCGAAGCGGCAATGCGGGAGGCGATGGCCGGCGGCAAGCCGTTCGACCTGACCTTGCGCATCCAGGCGCATGGCGGCGCCTTGCGCTGGATCCGCACCATGGGCGCGGTCGAGTACGAGGACGGCGCGCCGGTGGGGCTGGCCGGTGCCTTCCAGGACGTGACCGAGCGCCAGCGCCTGTCGGAAGAGCTGGCCAGGCAACATGAGCTGCTGCGGGTCACGCTGCAGTCGATCGGCGACGCGGTCATCACCACCGACAAGTTGGGCAGCATCACCTGGCTCAACCCCGTGGCCGAGCGCCTCACCGGCTGGCTCAATGCCGAGGCCGTGGGCCGCCAGCTCGACCAGGTGTTCCACATCGTCGACGAGGCCACCCGGCGGCTGGCCGAGAACCCGATTTTGGCCTGCATCCGCGCCGACAAGGTGATGGGCCTGGCGCCAGACACCGTGCTGATCTCGCGCACCGGACAGGAGTTCGGCGTGCAGGACTCGGCGTCGCCGATCCGCGACGACCACGGCCAGATGCTGGGCGCGGTGCTGGTGTTTCACGACGTGACCGAACAGCGGCGCATCAGCGGCGAGATGAGCTTCCGCGCCAAGCACGATGCGCTGACCGGGCTGGTGAACCGGCTCGAGTTCGAGACGCAGCTGCAGCAGCTGCTCGACAAGTCGCGCCAGAACGGTGTCGGCCATGCGCTGATGTTCATCGATCTCGACCAGTTCAAGCTGGTGAACGACGCCTGTGGCCATGCGGCCGGCGACCAGTTGTTGCAGCAGGTTGCGCGACTGCTCGAAGAGGCGGTGCGCGGGCGCGATACGCTGGCCCGCTTGGGCGGCGACGAGTTCGCCATCCTGCTCGAGCGGTGCTCCACCGACCAGGCGATGCGGGTCGCGCAGCAGGTTTGCGATCGCATGGACGAGTTTCGCTTTCTGCACGACGGCCGGCGCTTTCGCATCGGCACCAGCATCGGTCTGGTGCCGGTGGACACGCGCTGGCATTCGACCACGGCGGTCATGCAGGCCGCCGACACCTCGTGCTATGCGGCCAAGGAAGCAGGCCGCAACCGGGTGCATGCCTGGTTCGACACCGACGCGGTGATGCATGCCCGCACCGGCGACATGAAGTGGGCGACCAGGCTGGAGCAGGCGCTCGACGAGGACCGCTTCGTGCTGTTCGCCCAGCGCATCTTCCCGCTGACCGGAGACACCTCCAGGGAATCGTTGGAGGTGCTGGTGCGCCTGCGCGAAACCGATGGCAGCCTGGTGCTGCCGGGTGCATTCCTGCCGGCCGCCGAGCGCTTCAACCTCGCCACGCGCATCGACCACTGGGTGCTGCGCCACACCATCGCGGCGCTGCAGGGGCAGCCCGACCTCGACCGCATCGGCTGCCTGTGCATCAACCTCTCCGGCCAGTCCGTTGGCGACCGCGCCTTCCACCGCAAGGCGTTCAGCCTCCTGGGAGACGCCGGCCCGGCACTTTGCGCCAAGATGATCATCGAGATCACCGAGACCGCCGCCATCACGAACATGGCCGATGCCACCCGCTTCATCGAACAGGCGCATGCACTCGGCATCGGCATCGCGCTCGACGACTTCGGCGCCGGTGCCTCGTCGTTCGGCTACCTGAAGTCGCTCAAGGCGGACAAGCTGAAGATCGACGGACAGTTCGTGCGCGACGTGATCGACGATCCGCTCGACCACGCGGCCGTCCGCTGCTTCGTCGATGTGGCCCGCGTGGTGCAGATGAAGACCGTGGCCGAGTTCGTCGACAGCCAGGCCGTGCTCGAGTGCATCCGCGCGATGGGGGTCGACTACGCACAGGGCTTTTACCTGCACCGCCCCGAGCCGCTGGAAGCGGTATTCGGCAAAATGCAGAGTCTGCCGGCCTGACGGCGCCGCGCTCCGGCGCCGGCGTTGCAAGCCGGCCACTTAAGCACTTCTTAAGACGCCAGCCCGAGACTCGCGCCCCATGCAACGTTCACCCAACTGGCGGCTGGCGCTCACCAGCGCCGCCGTGACCGCAGCCCTGATCGGCTGGGATCTTTCCTCGCTCGACATGGTGGGCGCGCATTGGTTCGGCGGGCCCGACGGGTTTCCGCTGCAAGACCACTGGTTCTTCGTGCACGTGCTGCACGATGCGGTGCGGCTGCTCGCCTGGCTGGCCGTGCTGCTGCTCTGCCTGGGCGTTTGGTTCCCCGCGGGCTGGCTCGAGCGGCTGCCGTTCAAGCGCCGGTTGCAGCTGGCGGTTTCCACGCTGGCTGCGGTGCTGCTGGTGCACTTCACCAAATCGCTGAGCCACAGCAGCTGCCCCTGGAACCTGGCCGACTTTGGCGGTATCGCCCAATATGTGTCGCATTGGTCGACGCTGGTCCGGACCGACGGCGGCAGCGGCGGATGCTTCCCCGCGGGCCATGCATCGGCCGGCTTTGCCTTCGTCGGCGGCTACTTTGCCTTCCGCGAAGCTGCACCGGCATTGGCCCGGCGCTGGCTCGCGGTGGCGCTGGCGGTGGGGCTGGTGGTCGGCCTGTCGCAACAGATGCGCGGCGCGCACTTCATGAGTCACACGCTGTGGTCGGGCTGGCTCTGCTGGTGCTCCGCGTGGGGCATCGACGCGCTCATGGGCCGGTTTGGCCTGGCCGGCGTGTCGGCCGATTTCGGCGAAGCGGCCTGATCCCACGCGGCCAACCAACAAGGAGCGCAAGCCATGGCATCGGAATTCGCAGGACGGGTGGTGGTGGTGAGCGGCGGAAGCCGCGGCATCGGGCGAGGGATTGCGGCGGCTTTCGCGGCGCAAGGAGCGCAGACGGTGCTGGCCGCGTCGTCGCCCGCGCACCTGGCGGAAGCCGCGGCGCTGATCGAGGCCGCTGGCGGACCACGGCCCGACGTGTGCGCGGCCGACCTGCGCACCGAGGCCGGCTGCCAGGCGGTGCTGGCGCAGGTGGCCGAGCGGCATGGCCGCTGCGACATCCTGGTGAACTCGGCCGGTGCCACGCGGGCGGGCGACTTTCTTGCGCTTTCGGCGGATGTCTGGCAGGACGGCTTCGCGCTGAAGTTCTTCGGCTGTGTCAACCTGTGCCGGCTTTTCTGGCCGATGCTGGCCCAGGCCCGCGGCCATGTGGTCAACGTGATCGGCGGGGCCGCCCGCACGCCCGACCCGGGTTTCCTGATCGGCGGCTCGGTCAATGCCGCCATGCACAACTTCACCAAGGGGCTCGCCGGACTCGGCAAGCGTGACGGCGTGAACGTCAACGCCATCCTCCCGGGGCTGACCGAGACCGACCGCGTGGGCCAGCTCTTCGCGCAACGCGCCGCCGCGAATGGCCGCACCGCCGACGAGGAGCGCCAGGCGCAGATCGCCAAGGAAGGGCTTGTCCGTCTGGGCCAGCCGGAGGACGTCGCGGCGCTGGCGCTCTTCCTGTGTGGCGAGGCGGCCCGGCACATCCAGGGCACCGCCATCGCCGTCGACGGGGGCGCGACGCCGGGCGTCTACTAAGGCGTTGGGATTCTGAGGTGGCCTGATTTCGGCGGCGGGCCGTTCAGCCCGGAGCAAGGGCACACGGCGCCTTCCTACGCGATGCCCTGCGGGCGGATGACTTTTTCCGGCCTCCCAGCCCGCTAACTTGCATCCATGGCCAGGCGCGTTGCCGGGCTGCTTCGATCGACCTCCGAGGAGTCTCGTGATGCGCAACCCCGACGCCACCCTGGCCGGTTTCATTGCTGACCCGGCCATGACCGAGGGCGACGATCCGTCGGCTGGGCACAGGGGCCAGTTCGCCCGGCTCGACCGCATCGTCATTGCCGGCTTCTATGCGCTGGTCACGGTGGCCGCGTGCGCCTTTGCGGTCTCGTGGTGGCGGCCACGCCTGGATGCCGACGACTACATGGCCGTTTCCTGGAGTTGCATCTTCGGGGCCGCACTCTGCCTGCTGACACGGCTCGCGGTGCTGGTGCTGGAGGACGTGGGCGAGCGGCAACCGGTCGCGGGCGTCGAGCCGGACCAGGACTGGGCGGCCTGAGCATCGCGAGTCATCCGCCCGCCAGGCACTGCTTAGGCAGATGTGCCGTGACCGCCGTCGGCTGTTCGCCACGGGGCATTGCGCCTGCTTCCTACAGCAACCGCGCGTACCAACCGCGAGTCTGTCCGCAGGAGGAACCCGTGATGAAACCGACAAGCAAATCGATCCCAGCCAAGGCCCCCAGGCCAGAGAAAGATTCCAACGCCGTCAAGGCCACCCAGGAGAAGGCTTTGCGCATTCAGCGCGAGCAAGACGAGCGCGACCGGTCGGCCAAGGCCACCAGCAAGCCTGAGCCGAAGGCCGAGCCCGAACAGGGCAAGGCAGCTGCCAAGAAAGTGCCGCAGACCTCGCGCGGGCGTGAGCATCCGGCGCCGCCGCTGCCGTCCCAGCACCTTGAGAAGCCGGGCCTCGAGGCCGACATGTCGCTGAAGCCCCAGTACATGGCACCCGAGTACCGCGGCAGTGGCAAGCTGGAAGGCTTTTCGACGTTGATCACCGGCGGAGACTCCGGCATCGGGCGGGCGGTCGCCGTGCTGTTTGCGCGCGAAGGCGCCGACGTGGCCATCGTCTACCTCGATGAACACGAGGACGCCGAGGAGACGCGGGCCAAGGTCGAAGCCGAGGGCCGGCGTTGCCTGCTGATCCCGGGTGACGTAAAGGACATGGCCTTCTGCGAAGCAGCGGTGGGCCGGACGATCAAGGCCTTCGGCGGACTCGACGTGCTGGTGAACAATGCGGCCTTTCAGGAGCATGCGAAGGCCATCGAGGAACTGACCGAAGAGCGCTTCGACCTGACGCTGCGCACCAATGTCTACGGCTACTTCCACATGGCCAAGGCGGCCGTGCCGCATCTGAAGCCTGGCGGCAGCATCATCAACACCGGCTCGGTCACCGGGCTCAATGGCAGCAAGGAACTGCTCGACTATTCCACCACCAAGGGTGCCATCCACGCCTTCACGAAGGCGCTGGCCAGCAACCTGCTGGAGAAGGGCATCCGCGTGAA
>JAQGNA010000453.1 GCA_028292075.1 Rhodoferax sp.
TGCCGAACGCCAGCCTGATGGACATCGAGCATGCCGAACGCTTCGGCCTGAGCCAGCTGCACCAGCTGCGCGGCCGGGTGGGGCGCGGCGCGGCGGCATCGGCCTGCGTGCTGCTCTATTCCACCGGCGACGCGCCGCGCCTCGGCCAGGTCGCCCGCGCCCGGCTCAAGGCCATGGCCGAAACCAACGACGGCTTCGAGATCGCCCGGCGTGACCTCGAGATCCGCGGCCCGGGGGAATTTCTCGGCGCCCGCCAGTCCGGGGCGCCGCTGCTGCGCTTCGCCGATCTCGAAACGGATGCCGAACTGCTGGCCTGGGCCCGCGAGACCGCGCCAACGATGCTGGAGCAGCATGCGCATCTGGCGGAGATGCACGTTGCCCGATGGCTCGGCGGCAAGGCAGAATACCTGAAAGCTTGAACGGAAAGAGGGGTGTCTATGGGGCGATCGAATAGCCGGCTGTTGCGGTGTCTGGGACTGGCGGCGGTGGTGCTGTGGGCCTGCACCGGCTGCGCCGTGGTGGCCGTGGCCGATGCCGTGGTGACCACCACCGCTGTGGTTGTGAAGACGGGTGTGAAAGCGACCGGCGCGGTCATCGGGGCGGTGATTCCGGACTGAGGATCGAACACCGACACCCATGGTGGGAGACCACAGTTGAAGCTCACCCGCATCCTTTCGTGGGCATGTTTCATCGCTTCGCTCGGCCTGTACGTGGCAGGGTCGGCAGGGTGGCTGGCTTCGCCTTCGTACTGGCCACCATGGTGGATTTTCCTGGTTCTGTAGTGGTGGTCAAAAAACGGAATGACGCAGAGGGGGTAACTTGTCGGCAACGATGTTTTTGGGTCGGCTTATACGATGCCCGCGTTCGGCGGCGGATTCAACCGGTCGATGCAGCACACCAGAAGCTGCCAGAAGGCGTGTTTCATCAACCCGTTGAATCCGCCCTGCCTTCGAGCCGACCGTCCACCTTTCGCCGGTCAACGTCGCGGGCGCTCCATGGCGGTCATCGAGGCACCGAAGCCGAGTTTGGCGAAGAAGCCGGCGGCGCCTTCTCTTCCGGCTCGCAGCACCCAGGTGATGGTGGGCTCGGTCCCGACGAGGTGCTCGACGAGTGCCTGCCCGACGCCTCGCCGTCGATGCGGCTCGGCGACCACGACCATGGACAGGTAGCCGTTGGAAATTCCATCGGTGATGGCGCGGGCGAAGCCGATGATTTCGTGGTCGGCCACCGCAACGACGGCGCGCTGTGACGCCGCAATCAATCGGCCAAAGTCTTCAACGTCACCGACGCGATGGGCCCAGCCGTTCGTCAAGAGCAGATGATGGACTGCATCGACATCGGAAGCAGCCATTCTGCGAACTTGCATACCCGCTCCTGGCGCCACCGCCTCAAGCCGCAAACTGCAGCGCGTTCGTCATGTCCCCCATCGGCTGCTGCCCCCGTGCCTGCATCGCGTCGTCGCGCGCCTTCAGTCCGTCGAGCTTCTCCAGACCGAACACCCGGGTGATCAGCCGCAGCACCGAGCCGGTGTCGTAGATGGTGTGGTCCACGGTGCCCTTGCGTGCGAACGGCGAGATGACGAGAGCGGGCAGGCGCGTGCCCGGGCCCCAGCGGTCGCCCTTGGGTGGAGCGACGTGGTCCCACCAGCCGCCGTTCTCGTCCACGGTGACGATGACCACCATGTTGTTCCACTGCGGGCTGGCCTGGAGCAGCTTGATGGTGTGCGCGATGTGGCGGTCGCCCGAGGTGACGTCGGCATAGCCGGCGTGCATGTTGAGGTTGCCCTGCGGCTTGTAGAAGGTCACCGGCGGCAGCTTGCCGGCCTCGATGTCGGCGAAGAAGCGGTTGGTGCGGCTCTCGTCGCCCAGGCCGCCGTCGCGCAGGCGTTTGGTGCGGGCGGTGGGGTTCTCGGGGCCGAGGTTCTTGAAGTAGTTGAACGGTTGGTGGTGGTACTGGAAGTTGGGGATCTTCGGAATGCCGGCGGAGTCCTTGAACTGGTCGAGCGTGGCCTGCCAGGCGCCGGCGTACCAGGCCCATTCCACGCCTTTCTGGTCGAGCTTGTCGCCAATGTGGTGGTGCACCTGCGGCACCAGCACCAGGGGCTGGTTGGGTGCGGCGTAGTCGGGCTTGGCGGGGTCGCGCGTCCAGGTGGGCCAATAGGCGGGCGCCATGGTGTTGACGGCGTAGCCGTCGGGGGTGAGCGCATTCGGGCTGAATTTGGGCGGGCCGTCCATGCAGCTGGCCGGGCTGCCTTCGGCGGGCGCCAGCCGGAAGTCGGTGGGGTCGCTGCTCTGCAGTTTCGCCACCTGGGTGCGGGCCGGTGAGTCCATCACGTCCGGATAGAAAGGCACGGTGCCGGTCACCAGGTACTGGTGGTTCAGGAACGAGCCGCCGAAAGCGCCCTGGAAGAAGTTGTCGCACAGCACGTATTCCCGGGCGATGTCCCACAGGCGCAGGTTGAAGCGCGTGTCGGCGTAGTAGCCCATGGAGAAGCCGCCGGCGTCGGACCAGGCCACGAAGCCGTCGTTCTTGCCGCCGTTGATCTGCATCTGGTTGTGAAAGAAGGCGTGGACCAGGTCCCGCGTCACCAGGCCCAGCGGCAGCGTCTCGCCCTGCGGGCCCTTCATCGCGTAGGGCGCATTGGGCAGGTCGGCCTGGTATTGCTTGCCGGCCTCGTAGGTCACGCCTTCCACCACCTGCGGCCCGATCTGCGCCACGCCGCCCCAGGTGGGCGGCAGCTTGCCGAGCAGGGCGCCGTTGCGGTCGCGCTGGCTGAAGTCGCTCGGCTTCAGCGACGACAGCGGCTTTTCCAGGCCCGGGAAATCGGCGAACAGGTTGTTGAAGCTGCGGTTTTCGCCGTAGATGACGACCACCGTCTTCACGTTCCGGCGCAGCGCCGCGTCCAGCGGGCCGGTGGCCGCGGTGGCCACTGTGGCGCCATCGCGCGGGCCGTCGGTGGCGCAGCCCGCCAGCGTGCTGCCCACACCCACGCTGGCCATGCCGCCGAGGAAGTGGCGGCGCTTCAGGGCGGGCGCCTCGGGCAGATCGGCCCGGGCCTCGCCTGGCGTCACAGGGGTGTCGTTGCGTTCCGTCATGGTGTCTCTTTTCGTCGGGGTTGATCGGTCGAAGGCAGCTGGGCATGCTAGCCAGCGGACCGCCGCCTGTCTCCTATGGTTTGTCGGGATGGCCGCGCGACGCCGCCGCCGGCCCTGCGCACCGGATGGCCGCCAGCGGGAGGCTGAGGGACAATACAGGCCATGACCCTCACCGAACTGAAATACATCGTGGCCGTGGCCCGCGAGAAACACTTTGGCAAGGCGGCCGACGCCTGCTACGTGTCGCAGCCCACGCTGTCGGTGGCGATCAAGAAGCTGGAGGAGGAGCTCGACGTGAAGCTGTTCGAGCGCAGCGCCAACGAGGTGACCGTCACGCCGCTGGGCGAAGAGATCGTGCGCCAGGCGCAGAGCGTGCTGGAGCAGGCGGCCAACATCAAGGAGATCGCCAAGCGCGGCAAGGACCCGCTGGCCGGCCCGCTGCGACTGGGGGTGATCTACACCATCGCGCCCTACCTGCTGCCCGACCTGGTCAGGCAGACCATCGTCAACACGCCGCAGATGCCGCTCATGCTGCAGGAGAACTTCACCGTCAAGCTGCTCGAGATGCTGCGCACCGGCGAGATCGACTGCGCCATCATGGCCGAGCC
>JAQGNA010000457.1 GCA_028292075.1 Rhodoferax sp.
GCGCTGGGCGTAGTACTCGGCGGTGATGGGCTTGGGGATGGCATTGGGCGAACGGTTGCGCGTGAGCGGTGCCATGACAATGCGGTTGGCCAGCGCCCTGCGGCCGGCCTGAAAGGGTTCGAACAAAGAAGTCATTGGTTTTTTCCTGAAATAATGCCGGGATTGCCGGCTGATCTCAGGGTAAACCCAAACGCAAAGCCTTGCGTGTCACGCCTGGTCTGACGCTGTGCTAGCGGTTGCGCCACAGATACCCGCGGCCAGGGTGTTCGTGGCGACAATGCCGCAACATGGCAGCACCCCAAACCAACGCACCCGGGCGATTCGACGAAACACCGGTTCTCGGTCTGGCGCTCGCGCTGTCGCTCGGCGCCGCCATCTCGCTCGGCATCACGCGTTTCGCCTATGGGTTGTTGTTGCCGCCGATGCGCACCGACCTCGGCTGGAGCTACACCCTGGCCGGCGCAATGAACACCGTCAACGCGCTCGGCTACCTGCTGGGCGCCCTGGCCACGCCGCGGCTCATGCGGCGTTTCGGGCCGCGCCGCCTGCTCATTGCGGGCGCTGTGCTGGCCAGTGCCTTCATGGCCTTCAGCGGGTTCTTCACGTCGGCGGCACCATTGTTGGCCCAGCGCCTGCTGGCTGGCGTGGCCAGTGCCTTTGTCTTCATCGCCGGAGGTTTGCTGGCGGCGCGCCTGGGCAGCCAGCAGCCGGGGCGGGCCGGCCTGGTGCTGGGCTTGTACTACGGCGGCACCGGCTGGGGCATCGTGCTGTCGGCCTGGCTGGTGCCTTCCGTGCTGGCGTGGGCGCAGCCCTTGCCGCACGGCTGGGCCTGGGCATGGTGGTCGCTGGCTGCGGCTTGCGCCGCCTGCTCGGCGGTGCTGTGCTGGCCCGCGCGGGTGCTGCCCGATGTGCCGGCGGCGCAGGCCTCGGCAGCTTCGCCGGCGTTCCGCTGGTCCGCCTTCGGCTTTGCCCTGGCGGGTTATGGCATGTTCGGGGTGGGCTACATCGGCTACATGACCTTTGTCATCGCGCTGCTGCGGGAGCAGGGGGCCAGCAGCACGGCGGTGACCGTGTTCTATGCGTTGCTGGGCCTGGCCGTGCTGGCGTCCTCGCGCATCTGGGCGGGCCTGCTGGACCGCAGCCGCGGCGGACGCGCGCTGGCGCTGCTGAACGGCCTGCTCGGCACGGCCACGCTCCTGCCGGCGTTGACCTCTGCCTGGCCGGTGGTGCTGGCGTCGGGGCTCGTGTTCGGTGGGGTGTTCCTGTCGGTCGTCGCGTCGACGACGGCCCTGGTGCGGCACAACCTGCCTGCCTCGGCCTGGGCTTCGGGCATCAGCGCCTTCACCATCGTGTTCGCCGCGGGCCAGATCGTGGGCCCCACGGTGGTGGGCTGGATCGCCGACGGGCCAGGTGGCCTGGCGCGCGGCCTGGTGTTCTCGGCGGCCGCGCTGTGGGTGGGAGCGGCCCTGGCCTGGCGCCAGAAACCGCTGGGCACGGCTGCCTGATCCCTGATTGCTCGGGGCTGTGGCCGATCAGATCAGATCAGGCCTTCGGCCCGCAGGGCGTCCTGAACGGCCGGACGTGCCGCCACGCGGGCCTGGAAAGCCTGCACATTGGGGAAGCCGGACAAATCGACGCCCACCTTGCCCGCCCAGTTGGTCACGGTGAACAGGTAGCCGTCGGCCACCGTGAAGTGTTCGTTCAGCAGGTATTCCTTGCCCTGAAGTTCGCCTTCGAGCCACTGGTAGCGGCTGGCCAGGCGCTTGCGCGCGATGTCCTTGGCGGCATCGGGCATGTCAGGGTTGAACAGCGGCGAAAAGCCCTTGTGCAGTTCGGTGCCGATGAACGACAGCCATTCCTGCAGGCGGTAACGCGACAGCGTGCCGTTGGCCGGGGCAAGGTTCTTCAGGGGAGCCTGGTCGGCGATGTACTGGACGATCACCGGGCCTTCACGCAGGCGCGTACCGTCGTCGAGCTCCAGCAGGGGCACATAGCCGAGCGGGTTGATGGTGTAGTAATCGGTGCCGTCGGGCAGCTGGTGCGTCTTGGTGGGTGCGGCAATGGCCTGGAAGGCCAACCCCGATTCCAGCAGCGCAATGTGCGGTGAGAGGGAGCAGGCACCAGGGGAGTAATACAGCTTCATGTTTTTTCCTGAGAGTTTTGGATGCGTTGAAAGGCGTGAAAGTGCGACAGGCGCGAGAAGCAGCTTTGAGAGGTGCGGACCGTTGCCGTGTGTGGTGCATGGTGCAAGGCCCAAACCGCAGTTCGGATTCTGCCGCAGCATGACCGAGTGGGTGGCATCCGGCACCGCAAATCGCTGATGCCCTTGTCCTACACCTACCGGGGCCGTTAGCCGATGCGCTGCCGCGGTGCAACTTTTTAACATTACTTGCACCGTCCAACCAATGCGACCCTGTCGCGCAAGGAGTAAGACATGTTGAAGTACGCCATTATTTTTGCCTTGATTGCGCTGGTCGCCGGTGCATTGGGCTTTGGCGGAGTGGCCGCCGGTGCCGCCGGCATTGCCAAGATTCTCTTCGGCCTGTTCCTCATCCTGGCTGTGGTGTTCGTCGTGCTCGCCGCCTTGGGCGTGGGCGCCGCGCGCAAGGCGTTGAAGTGATCTGGTGAAGCCTGTTCCACTTCTTCCACTTCTTCCACTGCTGAGCCACCCACTGCCATGACCACCTCCCACATCGATGCCACGCTGGACTACCAGGTGCAACAGGACACGCATTTCCTGTTCAACCTGGAAGCTGCACACCATTCCAGCCAACGCATCGTGGAGGAGGATTTCACGGTCACCCCTCCGGTGAAAGTGCATCGTTTCGTCGACGACTCCAAAGGCAACCGGTTTCTGCGCTTCGACGCGGGGCCGGGCAAGGTGTCGGTTCGCTACAAGGCGAAGGTGGAGCTGGTACGCCGAAAGAATTCGCGCAGCGGGCTGACCCAGGCACCCATCAATGCCTTGCCCGATGCGGCGCTGCACTACCTGCTGCCCACTCGCTTTTGCGAATCCGACCTGATGTCGCGCGCGGCGCAGCAGCAGTTCGGCGGGGTCGAGCCCGGGATCAAGCGCGTGGAGGCAGTGGTCGACTGGGTGCACGACAACATTTCCTACATGCTCGGCTCGACCGACGCCACCACCACCGCGCAACAGGTGTTCGTGCAGCGGGCCGGCGTGTGCCGCGACTTCGCGCATCTGGCCATCACCTTCTGCAGGGCGCTGAACATACCGGCCCGTCTGGTGGTGGGGTACGTTGAATTCGAGGAGCCACCGCAAGACTTTCATGCGATCTTCGAAGCCTGGCTGGGCGACCGCTGGGTGCTGTTCGACCCCACCAAGATGGCGCCGGTTGAGAAGCTGGTTCGGGTGGGCAGCGGCCGCGACGCCAAAGACGTGGCCTTTGCCACGCTGTTCGGTGCGGCCTACATGACCGGCATGTTGCTCGACGTGCACGATGGCCGGGTGAGGGCGGAGAGCAGCAACGTGGTGCCGATCATGTCCACTGCGGCGCCGGGCGATGCGTCTATTGAGCGGTCCTCAGGGTCGGCCGCTGACCTGCCAACGGAAACGCCGCTGCAGGCGGCGGTCAGCGAGACGGCGGGCCAGGCCGCGTAGCCAACTCCAGCTGGGTGAGGTAGTGCATTGCCTGGGGCGCTGAGTCGCCGCACATTTCGGCGCTTGGCCTCAACCCGGCACAGACCGCCGGCCTTTCCGGTCGGCCGAAAATCATGCAACGATGGTCTGCGTCGAGCTGCACGCACCGCACGCCCGCCGGTTTGCTCACCCCGTCCACCACGGGCATTCCGGGGATCGGCGAACTGATGCTGGGGGCGATGCAACAGGCGCCGCAACCGGCACGGCACAGGGTGGACGAGGATTTCATCTTGTTGATGTCATTTGAGGAAGGCTGGCTGGCGCCAAGGCCTTGCGACGGTTAGATCAGCGGCCAGGGCCAGCACCACTAAAATGTACAGAACCCTATGTTTTGTACAAATGCACATCCTTCCCTTGAGTGAATTCCGCGCGAATGCGTCTGCCATGCTCGACCTGGTGGAACGCGGCGAGACCGTGCGCATTTTGCGCCATGGCAAACCTGTTGCCGAACTGGTGCCCATTGCACCCGACACGGCTGAGCGACAGCCCAGCTGGAAGCGAGCCGTCACACCGCTGAAGGTCGACCGCCCCGATGGGATGAGCCTGGCCCAGTTGATCGTCGCCGAGCGTGACCAGGCGAGACTGCAGCCATGATTTTGCTGTTCGACACCTCGGCGCTGGTGAAGCGCTACCGGGAGGAGGGCGGCAGCCAGCGCGTGCAGCATCTGCTTGGCCAGGCGCGCCAGGTGGTCATGGCGGCCCACGGCAAGACCGAATTGGCGTCCGGCCTGTGTCGCGACTGGCGCCAGCAGCGCACCACCCGAGATGAATACGAACGCGACATGGCCCAACTCGCCGACGATTTTGCCGACTTCGAGGTCGTGCCGCTGGACGCACGCATCGAGGCGCTGGCCCTGGCCGCCATGGAAGGCCACAACCTCCAAACCATGGACGCGCTACACATCGGCACCGCGCAGGCGGCCCAGGTCGACTTGTTCGTTACCGCCGATCCGCGGCAGGCTCAAGCCGCGCAGTCGGTGGGGCTCAAAACCGAATTGATCCAAGCGTAGAAACGTATGAACTATCCCGAAATTTTTGACGTGATCGTGGTGGGCGGCGGCCATGCCGGCACCGAGGCCGCACTGGCCGCGGCCCGGATGGGCAGCAAGACCTTGCTGCTGACCCACAACATCGAGACCTTGGGTCAGATGAGCTGCAACCCTTCCATCGGAGGCATTGGCAAGGGCCACCTGGTCAAGGAGGTGGACGCGATGGGCGGCGCCATGGCGCTCGCCACCGACGAAGCCGGCATCCAGTTCCGCATTCTCAATTCGAGCAAGGGGCCCGCGGTGAGGGCAACCCGTGCGCAGGCTGACCGCGTGTTGTACAAGGCGGCGATCCGCCGCATGCTGGAGAACCAGCCGAACCTGTGGCTGTTCCAGCAGGCGGTCGATGACCTGATGGTGGAGGGCGATCGCGTGGTGGGCGCGGTAACCCAGGTCGGCATCCGGTTCCGCAGCCGCAGCGTCGTGCTCACGGCCGGCACTTTTCTCGACGGCAAGATCCACGTCGGCCTGAACAACTATGCCGCCGGCCGGGCGGGCGACCCACCTGCTGTGTCGCTCAGTGCGCGCCTGAAGGAGTTGAAGCTGCCGCAAGGGCGGCTCAAGACGGGCACCCCTCCGCGGATCGACGGCCGCAGCATCGACTTCAGCCGCCTTACGCCCCAGCCGGGCGATGGCATGCCCGGCGGCATGGGCAGCAAGGTACCGGTGTTCAGTTTCATGGGCAAGCGCGCCATGCACCCTGCGCAGGTCCCTTGCTGGGTGACCCACACCAACGAGCGCACCCACGAGATCATCCGCTCGGGATTCGATCGCAGCCCCATGTTTACCGGCAAGATCGAGGGCGTCGGGCCGCGCTATTGCCCGAGCGTGGAAGACAAGGTCAACCGGTTTGCCGACAAGGACAGCCACCAGATCTTTCTCGAGCCGGAAGGGTTGACGACGCATGAGTTCTACCCCAACGGTATTTCGACCAGCCTGCCTTTCGATGTGCAGTACGACCTCGTGCGTTCGATGGTCGGGCTGGAAAACGCCCATATCCTTCGTCCGGGTTATGCCATCGAGTACGACTACTTCGATCCGCGGGGTTTGAAGAGCAACTTTGAGACGCGTGCGATTGCCGGATTGTTCTTTGCTGGTCAGATCAATGGGACCACTGGCTACGAGGAGGCTGCGGCCCAGGGGATGTTTGCCGGCATCAATGCTGCGCTGCAGTGCCGGGGCGAAGCGCCATGGTTGCCAGGGCGTGACGAGGCGTACCTTGGCGTGCTGGTCGACGACCTCATTACCAAGGGCGTCACTGAGCCGTACCGCATGTTTACCAGCCGGGCGGAATTCCGGTTGCAGCTGCGGGAGGACAACGCGGACATGCGGCTGACGGAAGCAGGGCGTCGTATGGGTTTGGTGAACGATGCGCGGTGGGAAGCGTTCAGCCGCAAGCGCGACGCTGTTTCACGTGAAACAGAACGCCTGAGGTCGCTCTGGATCAGTCCGAAGAACTTGGCTGCCGCCGAGTCAGAGCGAGTGCTGGGCAAGCCGATCGAGCATGAGTACAGCCTTGCCGAGTTGTTGCGCAGGCCGGACGTTACCTACGCGAGTCTGATGTCGCTGGACAACGGGCGGTTCCGCGATCCGTCCCTGCCAGTGACTGCGCTCCACGCCGATGCCGATGTTTCACGTGAAACAGACGAGGCAGTTTTTGTCGATTCGGTCGTGGAGCAGGTCGACATCGCCGCCAAGTATTCGGGCTACATCGACCGGCAGAAAGACGAGATCGAACGTGCCGCCCATTACGAGAGCATGCGGATTCCCGCCGAGATGGACTATTTGCAGGTGACCGCCTTGAGCTTCGAGGTTCGCCAACGCCTGAGCAAGTTGCGTCCTGAAACGCTGGGCCAGGCATCCCGTGTGTCTGGCGTCACGCCCGCAGCCATTTCTCTCTTGTTGGTGCACTTGAAGAAGCAGGGCTGGAAAGACCGCAAGGCTGAAAAGGAACCCGCATGACCGGCGGTGCGATCGATGCAACAAATCTTCAAGCGGTTGCGGATGGCATGGGCATTGCGCTAAGTGCAGGCCAGCAAACTCAACTGCTCCAATACCTCGGGCTGATCCAGAAATGGAACAAGGTTTACAACCTGACTGCGCTGCGCGATCCAGTGGAGATGTTCACGCACCACCTCCTGGACAGCCTCGCGGCGGTGCCGCCTTTGCGGATGCACCTGAAGCAGTCCGGGGCCTCGAGTGCGGCGTCGCTGCTTGATGTCGGTTCAGGCGCCGGTCTCCCGGGGGTCGTGTTTGCAGTTTGCTGCCCGG
>JAQGNA010000485.1 GCA_028292075.1 Rhodoferax sp.
CCGGGTCGGCGGCCATGGGGCCGGCGGCCTTGGCGACGATGATGCCGCCGGCAATGGGCGTGAAGTCGGCGCGGAAGTGGTTCGAACGCTTCACCGCGACGATGCGCAAGGCCTCCGCATGGATGCCCACCATGCGCAGCAGTTCGCGGTCGAGCAGCTGCTTTTTTCCGCTGGTCACGGCGACCAGCACGCCGTCCACTTCCAGGCAGGCGCAAGGGCCGAGGTGCACGGTCAGGCCGGTCATCATCGGGCCCTTGAGAGTGACCTTGCCGTCGCTCAGGGCGCGCACCTTGAATGGCGCTTGCAGCGGCGCGTCGCTCGGCTCGCCGGTGAACGTGGGCACTGCCTTGCCCAGGGCGATGTGCACGGTGGCGCCCACGCCGGCCGCATGTGCCGCGGCCGCGGCGGCCGGATCGAACATCATGCCCAGCGCCACCTGCCCGGGGAACCGCCGGCCGGCCTCCGCGGCGAGCAGCGCGTGGAGCAGGCCGGTGGTGTTGCTGTCGCCGCCGGCGCCCGGGTTGTCCTGCGTATCGGCCAGCACGATGGGCTTGCCGCTGCGCTCTGCCAGGGCCAGCGCTTTCCGCACGGCTTCGGCGGCGGGCAAATAGTCGGGCCGCCATTGCGAGGGCTCGGCAACGCTTTCGTAGAGCCGTGCGACGGCCGCTTCGGCGCGGTCGCCATAGCCCCAGACCATGGGCGCGCATTCGTCGAAGTCGGCCGCGGGAAAGGCCATGCAGAAGCTCATCACCGTGCCGTAGTGGTGGTCGATTTCCACCAGCTCGCCGTAGCGGCTCCTGGCCGGTTCCATCCAGGTGCTCTGCGCGTTCAGCGGAATGAGGAACGGCAGCCGCCGGTGTTGCAGGGTCTCCCGCCGGCCCAGCTTCATGCGGCGTGCCAGCAGCAGCGCGGCCAGCTCGCCGGTGGCCGCCATGTCGACGTGCGGATAGCTGCGGTAGGCGACCAGGGCGTCGGCCTCGCGCAGCATGCGCAGCGTGACGTTGGCATGCAGGTCGAGGCTGGCGACGATGGGAAGCCCGGGCCCCACGGCCTGGCGGATGCGTGCGATCAACTCGCCCTCGCTGTCGGCCACATGCTCGGCCACGGCCGCGCCGTGCAGGTCGAGGTAGACCGCGTCGAAGCCGCCGCGTGCCACGTCGGCCATGACCGATGCCGCCATGCGCTCGAACGCGTCCTCGGTGACGTAGGACGAGGGAATGGCGCCGCACCAGCTGCTGGGCACCAGCTGCCAGCCCTTGGTCTTTGCCGCCTCGATGAAGCCGCCGATGGGAATGTTGACGCCGGTGAGTTGGTCGAGCATGGCCTGGCCGTGCACGAACGCCGGGAACGAATCACCGCGGTTGAACGCCGCCCAGTCGGCCTTGGTCGGCGCGAAGGTGTTGGTTTCATGCTGGTAGCCAGCGACAAGCACTCTCATCTCACCTCCAATTCAGGGGCCCGGGAAAGCCGGCTCCGTGGTGTTGCAGTCAAAAACGCTGGCATCGTCATAGGTTTTGAGGCGCCGCCTGGAGCAGGCGCCTGGTATAGGCTTGTTGCGGGTTGGCGTACAGCGCGGCGGTCGCGCCCTGCTCGACGATGCGCCCCTCGTGCATCACGATCACGCGGTCGCAGAGCTGGGCCGCCACCCGCAGGTCGTGGGTGATGAACAGCAGGCCCAAGCCGAGCTCGTCGCGGATGTCGCGCAGCAGCGTGAGGATCTGCGCCTGCACGCTCACGTCGAGCGCGCTCACGGCCTCGTCGGCCACCAGCACGCGCGGCTTGCAGGCCAGTGCGCGGGCAATGGCGATGCGCTGGCGCTGGCCGCCGGAAAACTGGCTCGGGTAGCGCTGAAGCGCCTCGCGGGGCAGGCGCACCTTGTCCATCAGGTCGGCCGCGAGGGCCAGCGCTTCGGCATGGCCCAGGCCGAAGTTCACCGCGCCTTCGATGATGGCGTCCCCCACCTTGCGGCGCGGGTTCAGCGAGCGGTTCGGGTCCTGGAACACCACCTGCACCTGCGACCGCAGCGGCCGCAAGCGGCCCTCGGGCGCGCTGGCCACCTCGGTGTCGCCCCAGAACACTTCGCCTGCGCTCGGGTCGATCAGGCGGATCAGGCAACGCGCCAGCGTGGATTTGCCCGAGCCCGATTCGCCGACCACGCCGAGCGTCTCGCCGGCATGCACGGCCAGGGCCGCGTCGCGCAGGGCATGGGTGTCGCGTGCGCGGCCCAGCCAGTCGCGGCTGCTGTAGGTCTTGCCGATGCCTTCGCCCCGCAGCAGGGCCGGGCCCTGCGGTGCCGGGCGGGCGGGGGGCGGGGTCATGCTGGGCACGGCGTCGAGCAGCATGCGGGTGTAGGTGGCCCGCGGGCGGTGCAGCACCTGGGCCACCGGTCCGTATTCCACCGAGCGTCCCTGGTTCATCACCAGCACCTCGTCGGCGATTTCGGCCACCACGCCCATGTCGTGGGTGATGAACAGCACGCCGCTTTGCAGCGCGCCTGGCGAGCCGTCGGCGGTGTCGGCCTGGAGTTCGGCAATGAGCTTGAGGATCTCCTTCTGCGTGGTGACGTCAAGCGCGGTGGTGGGCTCGTCGCAGATCAGCAGCGCCGGCTTCAGGATCACCGCCATGGCGATGACGATGCGCTGCCGCTGCCCACCCGACAGCTGGTGCGGATGGCTGCGGACCATGCGCGCCGGCTCGGGCAGCCGCACCTTCGCGAGGATGTCGAGGATTTCCTGTTGCCGCCGGGCGGCCGGCCAGGCCGTGTGCGCCTTCAGCAGTTCGTCGATCTGCTCGCCGCAAGTCATCACCGGGTTCAGGGCCGTCATGGGCTCCTGAAACACCATGCCCATGGCCTTGCCCCGCAACTGGCGCAGCCGCAGTGCCGAGGCGCCGAGCAGCGATTCGCCCTGCAGAACAATGCGGCCCTGTGTCGCCCGCAACTCACGCGGCAGCAGGCCCATGACGGTGGTGGCCATCACCGATTTGCCGGAGCCCGATTCGCCGACCACGCACACCGTCTTGCCGGGCATGATGGTGAGGCTCACACCGTGCACCGCGTGCGAGCGGTCGCTCCCGGACGGCAGGGCGACGTGCAGGTCGTCGATCACCAACACCGGGGCTGGTGCGGCGGTGGCGGTGGCCGCCATGGCGGCCGTCGTTGCCTGGGCCGAGGATGCGTCGCGGGTGTTCATGCCGACCTCTTCGCGAACTTGGGGTCGAGCACGTCGCGCAGGCCATCGCCCAGCAGGTTGATGGCGAGTACCGTGGGCACCAGGAACAGCGCCGGAAACAGCACGTTGCCGGGGTATTGGGTGAACTGCACCCGGCCCTCGGCCATGATGTTTCCCCAGGTCGGCACGTCGGCTGGCAGGCCAAGACCGAGGAAGCTCAGGATGGCCTCGGTGAGCACGGCCGACGCCGCGATGAAGGTGCCCTGCACGATCAGCGGCGCCATCGCGTTGGGCAGGATGTGGCGCCAGAGGATCACCGGCGTGGGCGTGGCCAGCGCGCGTGCCGCTTCCACGAAAGGCTCCTCGCGCAGGGTGAGCACCAGGGCGCGCACCAGCCGCGTCACGCGCGGCACCTCCGGGATGGCGATGGCCACCACCACGGTGGCCACGGTGGCGCCCAGCGCCGACACCAGCGCAATGGCCAGCAGGATCGCAGGAATGGCCATGAGGCCGTCCATGAAGCGCATCAGCAGCGCGTCGACCACCCGGAAGTAGCCCGCCAGCATGCCCAGCAGGGCGCCGATGCCGATGGCCACCACCGCCGTGAAGGCCGCAACCAGCAGCGAGGTGCGGGTGCCGAACAGCACGCGGCTGTAGATGTCGCGGCCGAAGTTGTCGCTGCCCATCCAGAAGGTGTGCGCCACCGCATTGCCATCGAGCAGCGCGAACTCCCCGCGGGCGCCGGCCGCGGTGTTGATGTTGGCCGAGTCCATGGCCGAGGGGTCGACCGTGCCCAGCAGCGGTGCGGCCAGCGCCAGCATCAGCAACACCAGCAGCACCAGAATGCCGAACTTGAATGCGCTGTTGCGCCAGAGTCTGGTGAGCATGTCAGTGCGGCGCGGCCGTTGGAAGGTCTGCCGATGGAAAGAGGGAACGCGAGAGCGAAGCTGGGCGTGTGCGCATGGGGTTCAGTAGCGGATCCGGGGGTCGAGGAACAGGTAGCTGATGTCCACCGCCAGGTTCACCAGCACGTACAGCAGGCTGAAGAACAGCACCACGCCCTGGATCACCGGGAAGTCTCGGTTCAGCACGGCATCGACGGTGAGCGAGCCCAGGCCGGGAATGGCGTAGACCGTCTCGGTGACGACCACGCCGCCAATCAGCAGCGCCACGCCGATGCCGATCACGGTGACGATGGGCACGGCGGCATTGGCCAGCGCGTGGCGTAGCAGCACGGCGCTTTCCTTCAGCCCCTTGGCGCGCGCGGTGCGGATGTAGTCTTCGGTCAATGCCTCCGAAACGCTGGCGCGGGTCACGCGCGAGATCAGCGCCACATAGATGGTGGCCAGCGACACCCAGGGCAGCACCAGCTGGTAGGCCCAGGCACCCATGCCCTGGCTGCCCGGACCGAAAAGCCGCCGGTAGCCCTGCACCGGCAGCCATTGCAGCTTGATCGCGAACAGGTAGATCAGCACATAGCCGATCACGAACACTGGCACCGAAAACCCCGCCACCGAGAACCCCGACAGCAGCCGGTCGAGCCAGCCACCCATGCGCCACGCGGCCAGCGTGCCCAGCGGCACGGCGATGCACACTGCCAGCAGCAGCGTGCCCGCGGCGAGCGACAGCGTGGGTTCGATGCGCTGCGCGATCAGCTCCACCACCGGCTTGTTCTGGAAGAACGAAAAACCGAGGTCGCCGCGCAGCACGCCGCTGAACCAGATCCAGAACTGCGCGAGGATCGGCTTGGTCAGGCCCAGCTGTTCCCGGATGCGCTCGATGTCTTCGTTGGTCGCGCTGTTGCCGGCAATGACGGCCGCCGGGTCGCCGGGCGTGAG
>JAQGNA010000491.1 GCA_028292075.1 Rhodoferax sp.
CGGCGCGCAACCTGCGCGAAGAGCCGCTGCAGGTCACCGAGGACGGGCGCCAGGTGTACCTCAAGGATCTATGGCCGACGCGGGAAGAGATCGCCGCGCACCTGGCCCTGGGCGCCGACCCTGGCGACTACCAGCGCGATTTCGGCACCGCCAGCCGCAACCCGCTGTGGTTCGCCCTGAAGGCGCCCGACACGCCGCTTTTTCCCTGGGACCCAAATTCCACCGCGCTGCGCCGCCCGCCGTTCGCGTCCGTCGACGAAGGCAGCCTGCTGGGCGTGTACCAGGCCCATCCGCTGCTGGTGGTGGGCGACGACATCACCACCGACCACATCTCGCCGGCCAGTGCCATTCCACCCGACAGCCTGGTCGCCGACTTCCTGGTCGAACGCGGCGACGATCGCAACGACCTGAACGTGTTCGCCTCGCGGCGCGGCAACTGGGAGGTGATGGTGCGCGCCGCCTTTCACAGCAAGACGTTGAAGAACCTGCTGGCGCCAGACGCGCCGGTCGCCCACACGCTGCATGTGCCCAGCGGCGACATTCAACCGATCTGGGAGGTGGCGCAGCGCTACCGCGATGCGGGCCAGTCGGTGGTGATGCTGGCGGGCGAGCGTTACGGCACCGGTTCCTCGCGCGACTGGGCCGCCAAGGGCCAGCGGCTGCTGGGCATCCGGGCCGTGCTGGCGATGAGCTTCGAGCGCATCCACCGCTCGAACCTGATCGGCATGGGCATCCTTCCGCTGCGCCTTCCAAAGGGCGTCGGCCCGCAGACGCTGCAATTGCAGCCCGGCGACTGCATCGAAGTGGCCGCACCCGCCGACGCCGTGTCGCCGCGGTGCAAGGTGGCCGTGCGCATCCTGCGACGCGACGGTGTGGTTGAACACCTGACGGCCACCGCCGCTGTGGAAACGCAGCTGGAGGTCGAGCTGCTGCGCAGCGGTGGTGTCATTCCGCTGATCTTGGGAAGGACGATCGCCGAACACAGGTTGGCGATGCATTTGCGGACCGGCTGAACCGGCATGCAAACGATGGAAGCGCTGCGCCGACGCGAGGAGACCAGTGGCAATGGGAAAATCCTTCCCATGAAAGCCCCTGTCTCCATTGCTGCCCAGATCGTCACCCTGATTCGGACCGAGGACTGGCCGGTGGGCACCCACATGCCGGCCCAGGCGCTGGCCGACCGGCTGCGCGTGTCTCGCCAGCCGATCAGCGAGGCGCTGCAGCTGCTCGAAGACAAGGGCGTGCTGCTGCGCGAGCGCAACCGGGGTTATTTTTTGGCGAAGGCGACGTCGGAATTGCCGGCGGAGCTGCTGCAGGCGGTGGGCATGACCGAAGCCGACGCGGCCAGCACCGCCTACTTCAGGATCGCCGAAGACCGGTTGCTGGGCAAGCTGCCCGACACATTCTCCGAAGCCTCGCTCAAGACGCGCTACCAGCTCACGCCCTCACAGCTCAATGCCGTGCTGAACCGCATCTCGCAAGAGGGCTGGGCCGAGCGCAAACCGGGCTACGGCTGGGAGTTCTCGTCGATGCTGACAACGCCCGACAGCCTGCTGAAGTCGTACCGGCTGCGCCTGGCCCTTGAGCCCGCCGCCCTGCTGGAGCCGGGTTATCGGCTGGACAAGCAGGTGCTGGCGCGTTGCCGCGCCGCCGAAAGGCACCTGCTCGATGGCGGCATCGAGTCGGCCACGGCCGACGAACTGCACGACCGCGGCGTGCACTTCCACGAATCGCTGGTGGAGGCCTCGGGCAACGCCTTCTTCATCGACACGATCCGCCGCGTGAACCGGGTGCGGCGCCTGCTGTCCTACCGGTCGATGCGCGACCGCTCGCGCTATGTCGAGCATTGCCACCAGCACCTCGAAGTGCTCGACCTGCTGGAGCGGGAACGCAACGAAGACGCGTCCGCCGCCATGCGTGAGCACCTCGGCAGCACCTTGCGCAACCTGGGCCGCATCAGCGACATTCTGGTCACCCCGGCGCCACCATGAACACCAGCCAGAGCATTGAGCGCCGTCCACTCTATGCTTACGTCGGCTCGCGCACGACCCGCGAGCGCAACGCCCGAGGCGAGGGCATCAGCGTGTTCAGGGTGGAGGCCACGGACGGCAGCATGACGCGCGTTCAGCTTGTGCCTGATCTCGTCAACCCTTCGTTCCTGTGCCTGAACCGCCGGGGCGACCGGCTCTACACGGTGCACGGCGACGGCCACGAGATCAGCGTGTTCGCCGTCGCGCGGCATGACGGCACGCTGGCGTTCCTGCAGCGCCAGGACTGCGGCGGGCTGAACCCGGTGCACCTGGCCCTCGACCCGACCGAAAAGTACCTGGTGGTGTCCGACCACCTGGGCGAAAAAGGTGGAACGCTGGGCGTCATGGTCGTGCGAGAAGACGGCTTGCTCGACCCGGTTCACCAGCGCGTTGCGCTCGTGGGCACGCCTGGCCCGCACCGCAAGGAGCAGCCGCATGCCAAGCCGCACTTCAACCCTTTCGACCCGAGCGGCCGCTTCGTCGTCGTGCCCGACAAGGGATACGACCGCGTGTTCGTCTTTCGCTTCGCCGACGGCCTGCTGTCACCGGCAGCCGCGCCCTGGATGGACACGCGCGAGGCCGCCGGGCCGCGGCACCTTGCGTTCCACCCGACGCAGCCGCTGGCCTATGTGGTCAACGAACTCGATTCATCGGTCGTGGCTTGCCGGTTCGACCCGGACAACGGCACGCTGCAGCCATTCCAGGTCCTTTCGACCTTGCCCGACACGTTTACGGGCAACAGCCGCGCTGCGGAAATCGCCGTTTCGCCCGACGGCCATACGCTCTATGCGTCGAACCGCGGGCACGACAGCATCGCGGTGTTTCGCATCGACGAGGACAGCGGACGCCTTGCCTGGGTCGAAGCCATGCCGGCGATGGGACGGACGCCACGGTTCTTTGCGATCGGGCCGGACGGGAAGCACATGTACGTGCTGAACGAAGACAGCGACGAGGTGGTGACTCTGTCGATTGAACCGGTGACGGGGCGGCTTGCTGCGACAGGCAGGTCGGTGCCATGTGGTAGTCCGGTCTGCCTGGTTTTCTCGGCGTGACCGCGCGCGATGGCGGTCATGAAAAGAAGAAAAGCTTGGGAACGCAGTGGCCCCATCGGACGGAAATCAACCCGGCAAGGACTCCTCGATGGTTCTCAGAACTTCCCCCAGTTCCTCCGGATCACAGGTCTTCAATAACGCGCGAACATTGACCCCGATCGCCGCTAGCTCACGGCCGAACTCATAACCCGAAAAAAGCAGCACGGGCCGCAACGGATCAGCCTTGAGCCATTCCCGCGCCAGGTCGGTGCCCGACAAGCCAGGCAGACTCACGTCGGTGATCAGCACATCGAAGGGCCGCATCGCCAGCAGCTTCAGCGCGGCTTCTGCATCCGCAGCCACCACGACGTCGCGGTGATCTGCCCAAAGCAGCGGCGTGAGGGCCTCGCGGATGTCATCGTTGTCCTCGACATAGAGGTAGGCAATCACCGTTTTGGGCATGAAAAACGCATTTCCGATTGGGAAGTTGAATGGTCCGGCAGTTCCGGCCGAGGCTGGCATCGGCCAATGCAGCCGGGTAGACGCTGAACGCCAGATCGTCGATGCGATCTGTACCGAAGAACGCGCAGACTGATCGCTCTACAAGTCTATTTACTGTACAGCTGCGACATAATGACCGGTGGTCCTGCGGCAATTCGCGGTATTGGACGCATCAGACAACTCGAAGGGTGATCAATGAACGCAGGCTTGGCTATTTTGGCAGACCTTTTATCAACCCAGCAGTCGGCTTTGCTGAACGCCTGGCTGGTAGCCGCCCACGGCCCCGACGCGCCGGCCAAATTGCGGGGCGAGGCTTCGGGCATTCTGGCGGTGCTGACGCCTGCCCTGAAGTCGGGCGAACCGGAAACGGGCAGTGCCTGGAACGATGTCAAAAAGGCGCTTGAAACGCTTTCGGCCTCGCGCGCGGCCCAGGGCGCCACGGCCGGCAGCACCAGTCGCCTGATTCTGGCGTTGAAGACGCCGCTTTTCGATGCGCTGCAGAAGACGCTTTCCAATGACGCGCCGGCACTGGTGGTCGCCATCATGGATGTTTCCGCCAAGCTGGACGCGATGGCCCAGTGGACGGCCGATGCCTACCAGCGTTCGCGCGAAGAACTGATCTCCCGGCAGCAGCAGGAATTGCTGGAACTTTCGACGCCGGTCATCAAGCTGTGGGATGGCGTGCTGGCCGTGCCGATGATCGGTACGCTCGACTCCAACCGCACGCAGCTGGTGATGGAAGCCCTGCTGCAACGCATCGTGGAGACCGAATCCGAGCTGGCCATCATCGACATCACCGGCGTGCCCACCGTGGACACCCTGGTCGCACAGCATCTGCTGAAGACGGTGACCGCCATCCGCCTGATGGGCGCCGATTGCATCATCAGCGGCATCCGCCCGCAGATCGCTCAGACGATCGTGCATCTGGGCATCGATCTGCAGTCGGTGACTTCCAAGGCAACCCTGGCCGATGCGCTGGCGTTGGCCATGAAGCGCGTCGGTTACAGCTTCACCAAGAACAAGTCATAGACAAGGCGCTCGCATGTACCGTATTCCGATCTTGCGCATGGGGCGGGCCCTCCTGGTCACCATCCAGGTGGACATGGAAGACCAGACCGCCATGGCGCTGCAGGATGACCTGGCGGAGCAGATCGCCAAAACCGGTGCCAATGGCGTGCTGATCGACATCTCGGCGCTGGAAATCGTGGACTCGTTTGTCGGCCGCATGCTGGCCGGCATCTCGGGCATCGGCAAGATCCTGGACGCCAGGACGGTGGTCGTGGGCATGCAGCCGGCGGTTGCCATCACGCTGGTCGAGCTGGGTCTTTCACTGGAGGGCGTGCGGACCGCGCTCAACGTCAGCCGCGGATTCGCTTTGTTGGAGGCAGCCCAGGATGGAGACGAATTCGGCAAATGACACGCAAGGCGCGGTGCCTTTGCGCAACGAGGCCGACATCGTGTCAGCGCGGCAGATGGTGCGCAAGCTGGTCACAGCGCTGAAGTTCTCGATCGTCGACCAGACCAAGATGATCACCGCCGCCAGCGAGCTCGCCCGCAACACCGTGGTCTATGGCGGCGGTGGCGACATGCTGTGGGAACTGCCCGTCGACGGCATCAAGCGCGGCTTGCGCCTGCGTTTCAAGGACGAAGGGCCCGGCATTGCCGACCTGAGCCTGGCACTGAAAGACGGCTGGACATCCGGCAAGGGCATGGGCCTGGGTCTTTCCGGTAGCAAGCGGCTGGTTCATGATTTCGACATCGACAC
>JAQGNA010000059.1 GCA_028292075.1 Rhodoferax sp.
GCGCAGCAGGCGGGCCGCCAGCTGCGGCTCGACCGTGCCATCTTGGATGGGCGCGCCCTGTCCCCTGTGGTGGCCCAAGGTCCTGGTGAATTCGACAACGCGCTGGCGATGAACGTGCGCTATGCGCCTATTGGGTCGCTGCGCCAGCAGCTCCAACATGCCCTTGACCTTCCTCTCAGCTTCTTCAAAGGCTGGAAGCCCAAGGGTGAAGCGCACGTGACGGTCCTGACGCCGGTCGACTTCAATCGGATGAGCCAGGCGATGAAGCCCGGCAACCCTGCTTTCTCCATGGCCCGCATCGGCGAGATCGCCAACGCTGAGCGCATTCAGGCCGCCGATCTGACGGTGTTGGGCCTCGGCCGAGGCCAGGCGATCATTGACGGCAACGCGGAAGAAACCTACTTCGTGATCGTGGAGTCGCGGGCGCTGCGCCGGTTGCGGCGGACGATCCACGACCACTACGTCGCGGCTGGCGGCGACCCGGCGGCCTTCGACCCGGACCACTTCCATCCCCACATCACCGTCGGGTACACCAAGCGCGACCTCCACGAGGCCGACGGCGTCTTGAAGGACCTCACGCATTCGCAAGACACGCGTTTCGCGCTGCGTCTCAAGTAGTGGCGTGCGGCGTTGAAGGAGCGCCAAATGCCATGGTGCTATGGGGCTACCGATACTGAAGCGTGGAAATGCCGCTGGCATTGGTTGCGCTGAAGCAGCGTAGCGTATCGATCGGTGCAGCTGGTTGGACCAGGGTTGGGATACGAATCCCGTGTGCCCGGCCTGCCAGGGACCGACGCGCAAGTACGCGCTGAAGGGCTACGGCTGCGTGAAGTGGAGCCGCGCCGGCGGGCCCGACTCGTGCGCCGGCTTCGTCAAATGGGACGCCTGGTCACCGCCGAAGAAGCCGCGTGGTAAGGCCGCCGTCGCGCCCGAGCGCGTCACCAAGGCCAAGCGACCGGGCACGCCCAAAGCGGATGGGCCCAGGCCGGGCACCCGCAATCAGACCCGCCGGCCGCGCAAGGATTCCTCGCCGAGGGGGCGATCGCCAGGGCTCGACCGGGTCCAGGCACGGGAGTCGCCAACCCGGCACTGCTGGTGACGGCCTAGCGGAACTCCACCACCTCGGCGGTGCGATCGACACCGTTGATGATCACCTTGATGTCGCTGCGCTTCTGCTGGTTGGGACCACCCTGGAAGATGCTGCCGATGGAGATGCGCAGCTTCTTGCCTGGGGGCAACACGGGATCGATGATGGTCACCTTGGCACTGGGGCGGTCAGTGCCAAAGGAGATGTCGTGGCGGCCAGAGATGTTCTCGATGCGCGGGCGGACCATGTTGATGGTGCCCGTGACGCGCTCGAAGTTGAAGCCGTTGCGGTTGTTGACGCTGGCGGTGTCGATGATGTTGACGTTGTGGGTCTGCCAGAAGGTGGCACCGATGCCGCGGCTGTTGCCGTGGAAGTAGCCGCCCTCGATGGTGACGTTGGTCGAGTGGTTGGCGCCGAATCCCGAAGCGCCGACGCCCATACCGTCAACCTCCAGGTTCTTGTAGATGGCGTTGTTCGTGCGGTAATCGCTAAGGCCGAACGTCTCGCCCGGCGGCGACGACCCTGAGCCTGGCACGCCGGTGATCTTCACGTTGGTGACGCGCGGGTTGTCGCAGATGTGCATGCGCAACCCGTTGTAGAGGTGTCCCTGTTCGGTGGACTGCAGCGTGAAGTCGTGAAGGTTGACCGGCCCTGTGACGCGCATGAGCGAGTACTGGTTGGTGGTGAAAGGAACGGTCGGGACATCGCCGGCCTTGGTGGAGGTATGGGGCCTCATGCGGATGATCGTGCGATCGACACCGGCGCCCGCCACACCCGGGAAGCGGGCCGGTAGGTCGAGCCCGTTCTGGTCGGTGCGGTTGCCGCGTACGCGCGCGAGGTCGCTGCCGAAGTCGGTGAACTCGAAAAGCGCCGCGCCCAGCGCGAGCGGCTGGCCGGGGGCGGTGCCGCTGACCGCCTGCGCGAGGTTGCCGTGCGCCGCGGTGGTGGGGGGCGTCGGCACGGGCACATGAACGGGCGCCGGCGCGGCCACGGGAGGCGCCGGCGGCGCAGGGGCCGCGGACGGCTGGCCCGGTGCTGCATGAGCGGCGGCCAGCCGGTTGAAGAATGCGGCCAACCGCTCCAGGCCGGCAATCAGGATGAGGGCGGTGCTGCGCCCCATGTCTTTCAGCAGCACCCCCAGCGGCACCACACCGGCAGGCGACGGCAGGGGCTGGCCGGTGCCGCCGAACAGCAGGCTGTCGGCTGGAAGCGACGGCATCGCTCTGGGCGCGGTCCCCCGGGCGATCGCCGAGGGACGAGCCGGCGAACCGGCAGCGGGGAACATGGGGGGCAATGCAGGCATGGTCATACCGCGTTATCGGGCCGCCTGAACAAAAAACGGTAAAGGGCGAGTTAAGCTTGGGACAAACTTTCGGAAAGGATTGCCTCCCTGGACCACCGCCGCATTGCTCTCCGTCGTCCCATGCGGAAAGAACGAGCCAGGGTGCGCCGCAGGGGTGCGATTTAGCGCCTCGATGGGTTCAGCTAGCCGGATCACGACGACACGGACAAACTGCCCTGCCCGGACGCCGGCATGTGCCACACCGCGACGCCGAAGGCCAGGTCATCGACTTGGTTGCCGGCTCGGCAGCCATTACCGGGACCTCGAACGGCTAATCAAGCGGGAAGCACTTTCACCTTGGTGCAGTGTAGGATATTGATTGATGCAGCTGGCTCGACGAGGATGCGTCCGCCAATGCGCCGTGCCCCGAGTGCAAGGGCCCGCCCCGCCGCTATGAGGGCAGGGCTATGGCTGCGTGAAGCGGAAGCGCGAAGGCGGCGAAGGCTCGTGCAACGGCTTCGTGAAGTGGGCTGAGTGGACGCCGCCCAAGAAGAAGCCGGCTGCCAAGGGGAAAGATGCGGCTGCGCCTAAGCGAGCGGCCGCACCGAAAAAGCCGCCGACCCCCAAGAAGACGTCGATTCGACGCAAACCCAAGGCTGACTAGAGGCTGTGTGAAAAGTCATTGGGTGAGCCTCTTGAGCATTAGGCGGACCATTGCCATTGAGCAGCACGTCCGCCATTGCTCGGCCGTTCTCGACCTCTTTGAGCGTGGCGATCATCTGCTCGACGGTGTAGCGACTCTTCTTCACGGGGAGC
>JAQGNA010000510.1 GCA_028292075.1 Rhodoferax sp.
TCGATGAGCTATGGCGACTACCTGCAGCTCGACGGCATTCTGGGCGCGCAGAAGCCACGTTCGCCCGCGCACGACGAGATGCTTTTCATCGTCCAGCACCAGACGAGCGAACTGTGGATGAAGCTGATGCTGCACGAGCTGCGAGCGGCAATCGAACGCGTGGCGGCTGACGACCTTGGGCCGGCGTTCAAGATGCTGGCGCGGGTGAGCAAGATCATGGAGCAGCTGGTGCATGCCTGGGACGTGCTGGCCACCATGACCCCGCCCGAGTACAGCGCCATGCGCCCCTACCTTGGCAGTTCGAGTGGCTTCCAGAGCTACCAGTACCGCAGCATCGAGTTTTCTCTCGGCAACAAGAACGCCGCCATGCTCAAGCCCCACGAGCACAGGGCCGACCTGTTGGCCCAGGTGCAGCAGGCCTATGTAGCGCCGTCGCTCTATGACGAGTCGCTGCGTCTGTTGCAGCGCCGCGGCATTGCCGTGCCGGCGAGCCACACGGCGCGTGACTGGTCGGCGCCTTATGTCGCGAGCGACGAGGTTGAGCAGGCCTGGCTGGTCGTGTACCGCGATCCGAAGCACCACTGGGACCTGTACCAACTGGCCGAGGAACTGATCGACCTGGAAGACGCGTTCCGCCTGTGGCGCTTCCGCCATGTGACGACGGTGGAGCGGGTCATCGGCTTCAAGAGAGGCACCGGTGGTACGGGCGGCGTCAGCTACCTCCGCAAGATGCTCGATGTGGTCCTGTTCCCCGAGATCTGGAAGCTGCGCACCGATCTTTGAGCCCTGGGCCCGCGTCAGCGGGCGCCGTAGAGCCAGGGTAAGTCGAGCAGGCGCTCGCCCAGCGCGCGCATGGCGGCGTCTCGGGCCCAGCGCAGCGGCCCGGTGGCGTGGAAGATGCGGCCGTTGCGTTCGGCGCGGGCCTGGACGCGTGCGTTGCGTTGCCAGCGCTGTCCGGCGTAGGCTTGCAGCGCGGCCGGTACCTGCCGGCTGTCGACCTGCCGAAGCGCTTGTCCGAGCGCCGCCGCGTCTTCGATGGCCATGCCGGCGCCCTGCGCGAGGTAGGGCCGCATGGGATGCGCCGCGTCTCCCAGCAGGGCAACCCGTCCCAGTGCCTGCTGGTGCGGTCCCCGCATGGGTTTGCGGTCGCACAGGACCCAAAGGCGCCAGTTTTCGATGGCCTTCACCACGTTTTGCAGCGCGGGGCAGGTACCGACCAGCAAGGCGTGCAGCTCGGCGCCATTGCCGCTGTGGTCCCAATGATCGAGCCGGTCGGGGGTGAGGTTGCGCACCGGGCCGGGCAACCGCGCCTGCGCAATGGCAACCACGTTGAGCGATTCACCACCGCGCACCGGGTACTGCACCACATGCAGGCGGGGACCGAGCCAAACCGTGATCTGCTGGGTTCTCAGTCGCTCCGGCAGGCTGTGCTGCGGCACCAGCGCGCGGTAGGCAAGGTGGCCAGAAACCCGGGGCAGGCCGTCGCCCAGCAACCATTGGCGCACGGGGCTCCATAAACCGTCCGCGCCAATGAGCACATCGCCCTTGATCGCCGGACTTCTGGCGCGCGGGTTCCATGGCTCGGCGGATGACCGCGCGGCGACGTCTTCGTCGGTCTGCGCAAAGTCGCCCAGGGTCTGCCCGAGTTGCATGGCGACGCGATCCTCCTGCGCCACGGCATCGTGCAGCAGCCCATGCAGGTCGGCGCGATGGAGGGTGGCGTAGGGGGCGCCATAGCGGTCGAGCGCGTGCTGGCCAAGGCGGAGAGAGCCGAGTTCACGGCCGGTATTGGCATCGCACACCTGGAGCAGCGGCGGAAATGCCGCCACTCGGGCCAGGGCGGCGCCCATGCCCCATTCGTGTAGCAGGCGCGTCACGTTGGCGCCCAGTTGCACGCCGGCGCCGACCTCGCTGAAGGCCGACGCGCGTTCGAACAGCTTGACGTCCCAGCCAGCACGCCCGCACGCGAGCGCAGCGGCCATGCCGCCGATTCCTCCGCCCGCGATCAATACCTGCTTGGTCATGCCCGATTCTGCCCCGCTTCGGTGCGGGGCTACGGTCGAGACGGCACCGACAGGGCGGCGTGCGGCTGGTTCAGGCGGGGTGCGGATGGTCGCTGTACCGCCATGTCAATCCGTCAGCAGCTGCCGCAGCACATACGGCAAGATGCCGCCGTGCCGGTAGTAGTCGACTTCGATCGGCGTGTCGATGCGGAGAATGACGCGAACCTCCTGGCGCTGGCCATCGGACCGGTTCACCACGATGGTGGCCTCGCTTTGCGGCTTCAAATCGGGGGAGGGAATCACATCGATCGTCTCGCGGCCTGTAAGCCCAAGCGACTGCCAGCTGTCGTTGCCGATGAACTGCAGCGGCAGCACGCCCATGCCCACCAGGTTGCTGCGGTGGATGCGCTCGAAACTCTTGGCCACCACCGCCTTGATGCCCAGCAACTGCGTGCCCTTGGCGGCCCAGTCCCGCGAGGAACCGGTGCCGTACTCCTCGCCGGCGAAGATCACGGTGGGGCGGCCTTCGTCGATGTACTTCATGGCCGCGTCGAAGATGAACATCTTCTCGGGCTCGCCTTGCGCGCCGGGAGCCGGCTGGAACAAGGTGACGCCACCTTCCTCGCGGGAGCCGTCGGGGCCCGCCGGAATCATCAGATTCTTGATGCGCACGTTGGCGAAGGTGCCTCGCATCATTACGTCGTGGTTTCCGCGGCGCGCACCGTAGCTGTTGAAGTCGGCGCGCTGCACGCCGTTGGTCAGCAGCCACTGGCCCGCGGGCGAACTCTCCTTGATGGAGCCGGCGGGCGAAATGTGGTCGGTGGTGATGGAGTCGCCGAACAGCGCCATGACGCTTGCACCGCGCACCGAAACGGCCTCCTGGGCGGCTTCGGGCGGGGTGGCGGGCAAGGCAAGCGTGAAGTCCTTGAAGAAAGGCGGCTCGGCGATG
>JAQGNA010000531.1 GCA_028292075.1 Rhodoferax sp.
TAGACCTTGGCATTGCCTTCCAGCACATGGCCGAAGATCAGCAGGTAGAGCACCGCCGTCAACACGGGGGCGCCAACCATCTGGAAGCCGACCTTCCAGAAGCGCAGCACTTCCTTGTAGAACAAGGTCTGCCAGCCGCCGTGGTGGCTGGCCTGTGCGACGAGGGGCGAACCTGCGCTTCCTGGTGTAGAAGGAACACGGCTCTCCGTGAGAGCTTCGTGGGACGCAGGCTTCAGCGTATCGGTGAGTTGGCTCATATTGCGACTTGCCATTTCTGGCCCTTTTCGGTGGCCATGACTTCAAGGAAAACGTCTTCCAGGTCCGCCTTGCGGATCTCCACATCTTCGACATGCAGGCCCGCCTCGCGCACGGCGGCGAGGTAACGCTCGATCTCCAGCGCCCCATGCGCGCGCAGCTGCACGATGCGGCCGGTCACGCGGGCTTCGGCGGCCAATGCGGGCGGCAGTTCGCCATCGACCTTGAAACGCAGCACATTGCTGGACGCGGAGCGCAGCAGTTCACTGGTGCTCGCGAGCGCCACCACCTGGCCAGTGCGCAGCATGGCAATGCGGCTGCACAGCGCCTCGGCTTCCTCGAGGTAATGGGTGGTCAGCAGCACGGTGTGGCCCTGCTTGTTGAGTTTGGCCACAAACTGCCACAGCGTCTGCCGCAATTCGACGTCGACGCCGGCAGTAGGCTCGTCGAGCACGATGACCGGCGGTTTGTGCACCAGCGCCTGGGCCACCAGCACCCGCCGCTTCATGCCGCCCGAGAGCTGTCGCATGTTGGACTGCGCCTTGTCGGCCAGACCCAGGCTGTGGAGCAGTTCGTCGATCCAGTCGTCGTTGTTCTTGATGCCGAAGTAGCCCGACTGGATGCGCAGTGCCTCGCGCACGTTGAAGAACGGGTCGAACACCAGTTCCTGCGGCACCACGCCCAGGTGCCGGCGGGCACTGGCGTAGTCGGTCTGGACGTCGCTGCCGTGCACCAGCACCCGGCCCGACGTGGCCCGACTCAGCCCGGCGAGCACACTGATCAGGCTGGTCTTGCCGGCGCCATTGGGACCGAGGAGGCCGAAGAACTCACCCGGCTCGATGTCGAAACTGACATCGTCCAGGGCTTTCAACGGAGCTGATTTGGCGCCGCGGCTGGCGGCATAGGTCTTGGAGACCGACTGGAAGGAGATGGCGGGCATGGGAGGCAGGATTTTACGGCCCCGCGGCGGCGCCCAGCCTCGGGCGCCCGCGATCACCCTGTCCGCAGTGCGTGGGCCTTCAGCGGCCAGTGGCTTCTGCCGGCTGTCGGACTTCGGGGCCGGACACCTTCAGTCGGTCGAGCGCCTGGGCCAGGAAGTTGACGCTTCGATCGGGGTGATGCAGCTTCTCCAGGCCGAAGAGCCCGAGCCGGAAGGTCTTGAAGTCCGGCCCTTCGTCGCACATGAGCGGCACACCAGCCGCCGTCTGCAAGCCTTGCCCGAGGAATTTGCGGCTGGACTGGATCTCGGCGTCTTCGGTGTAGCTCACCACGACGCCCGGCGCCTGAAAGCCTTCGGCCGCCACGCTGGGAAACCCCCGCTCCACCAGCAACGCACGCACCTTGGCGCCCAGCGCGGACTGCTCGGCCCGCACCTTCTCAAAACCGTAGGCACGGGTTTCCTGCATGACGTCGCGCAGCACGGCCAATGCATCCGTCGGCATGGTCGCGTGGTAGGCATGGCCGCCCTTCTCGTAGGCCTCCATGATCTGCAGCCACTTCTTCAGGTCGCAGGCAAAGCTGCTGCTGGTGGTCTGCTCGATGCGCTGGCGGGCCAACGGGCTCAGCATCACCAGGGCACAGCACGGTGAGCCGCTCCAGCCCTTCTGGGGCGCACTGACCAGCAGGTCGACACCGGTGGCCTGCATGTCGACCCAGATCGCACCGGAGGCGATGCAATCGAGCACGAACAGCCCGCCCACCGCATGCACGGCGTCGGCAACGGCCTTCAGGTAGGCATCGGGCAGCATCATGCCGCTCGCGGTTTCCACGTGCGGCGCAAACACCACGGCCGGCCGTTCGCTGGCAATGGTGGCCACCACTTCATCGATCGGTGCCGGAGCAAAAGGTGCTTGCGGGCCGACACCCTGCCGACGGGCTTTCAGCACGGTGGAATCAGCCGGGATGCGCCCCATGTCGAAGATCTGCGTCCAGCGGTAGCTGAACCAGCCATTGCGCAGCACCATGACCTTCTGGTCGCCCGCGAACTGGCGAGCCACCGCCTCCATGCCGAAGGTTCCACTGCCTGGGACCACCGCCACGGCATGGGCGCGATACACCTCTTTCAGGATGGCCGAAATGTCCTTCATCACGCCCTGAAAGCGCTGGGACATGTGGTTGAGGGCGCGGTCGGTGTAGACGACGGAATATTCGAGCAGGCCGTCGGGGTCGACCTCGGGAAGCAATCCTGGCATGGCGGTCTCCTGATTTTTGGAGAACTAGCTTAGCACGCAGGCCCCGTTCGCGGGACTGGGCAGCCACCCGCGCGCTGGGCGCGGGCTTGCGAATGGTCAGGCCGTCGGCGCAGGAAGCAGTTCGACGATGCCGTACAGCCGGGCCAGCGCGGCAAGGCGGGTCGGCAGGCCGCGCACCGCGAAGGACCGGCCCATGGCCATGCTCTCGCGCCGGCATTCGAGCAACACCGCGAGCGCGGAGGAATCGAACCGGTCGAGCGCCGAGGCGTCAACCACGACCGTGCCTTCCGGCTGGGAACGCAGGCCCTGCATCAGCATGCGCAACGAGGGCTCGGCCTCGTCGTGCGTCAGCGTGGCCGGAAGCACCAGCATGTTCAATCCGATCAGCTCTTCTTGGCGTTGGACTGGTTGCGTGCCGTCAGCGTGGCGATCAGCCCGTCGATGCCCTTGGCATTGATCTCCGACGCGAACTGGCTGCGGTAGGTTTCGACCAGCCACACGCCCAGCACGTTGAGGTTGTAGATCTTCCAGCCGGCGCCTTCGCCCGGGGTCTTTTCGAGGCGGTAATCGAGCTGGATCGGATCGCCGCGGCCCTTGACCTCGGTGCGCACCAGCACGTCCTTGTCGTCAGCCCCGGCGCGCAGCGGCTTGACCGCGATCTCCTGGTCGCTTACCTGGGCCAATGCGCCTGAGTACGTGCGGACCAGCAGGATCTTGAACTCGTCCTGCAGCTTTTTCTGTTGTTCAGGCGTGGCCTGGCGCCAGCCCGGCCCGACCGCCGAGGCGGTCATGCGCTGGAAATTGACGTTCGGCATGATCTTGGTGTCGACCAGGGTGACGATCTTGCTGACGTCACCGCCCTGCAGCGACTTGTCGGCCTTGATCGTGTCGAGCACGTCGGAAGACAGGCGCTTGACCAGCGCGTCTGGCGCCTCATCGGCTGCGCGCGCAGGCAGGCTTGCCAGGGATGTCATCGCCACGACCAGACCGCTGGCCACAAGGCCGAAGAAACGACGGTTCAAACCAGTTTTCATCATGAATCTATCTCCGTACAGGTAAAAGTCCTGTTGCTGCGATGCGGGTTGGAATCGAACGCCCAGGCGTGGTTCCATGGTGGCAACGACGTTTTGCAACAGTTGGAACAAATTCGCAGTTTCAGGGCGCCACCACACTGCCGGCCGGCCGGCCCGAAGTGGGCTTGCCGCTGTCGCCTTCGTCGTCGGGCTCATTGCCGTCATAGACCTCGCTGCGGCGAACCTGAAGATAGACGTCGCGGCTGAAGCTGTATTTGTCGAGCGCGGCCTGGTCCAGGACGCTTCCTGCACGCAGCAGGCTGGCACGGGCGTTGACGGCCCGCAGCGCATAGATGCCAAGGCGCGCACCGGTGTCGTCCACCTGCTGCAAGAGGTTGCCCTGCACGTCCACCGGCAACGCCGCGGTGTCACGCACCGTGGACGAGCCGAGCAGGGGCAGCACCAGGTACGGGCCGGGTGGCACACCCCAGCGACCCAGGGTCTGACCAAAGTCTTCGCGGTGGCGCTCGATGCCGGCATCGCTGGCAGGGTCGGCCAGGCCGAACACGCCGAAAACGGTGTTGAGAACGAAGCGGCCGAAGTTGTCACCCGCCGCCTGGCCCTTGCCCTGCAGCACGTTGTTCACGAAGCTCCAGGGTTCAGACAAGTTGGAGAAAAAGTTGGTGACGCCAGTGCGCACGAGCGCCGGCGTGACGTTGACATAGGCGGTCGCCACGGGCTTCAGCACCGCGGTATCGACCGCGTCGTTGAACTTGTAGACGCCCCGATTGAACGGCTCCAGCGGGTCACGCGGATTCGTGTTGGGGCCGGTGGCGCAGCCCGAGAGCAACGCCGCCAGAGCGACGGCGCAGCCGAGCCAGGTGAAGCGGGTAACTTGGTTCATGGAAAAAGGACCTTGGTGATTGATTATTTTTTGGCTGCGGCCGGTGTGCTCGGGCCGTCCGCAGCCTTGTTGTAGAGAAACTGACTGATCAGATTTTCCAGGACCACGGCCGATTGCGTGGTGGAAATGGTATCGCCGGCGGCCAGGTTCTTCGCGTCGGCCCCGGCTTCGATGCCGATGTACTGTTCGCCCAGCAGGCCGCTGGTCAAAATCTTCAGCGAGCTGTCCTTGGGAAACGCGTAACGTGGGTCAAGGTCAAGCGCCACGTTGGCCTGGAACGACTTGTCGTCGAATGTGATCGAGTCGACGCGGCCCACAACCACGCCCGCGCTCTTGATGGCGGCCTTGGGTTTGAGTCCGCCGATGTTGTCGAATTTCGCGGTGACGCGGTAGCCGCTCCGGAAATTGAGCGTCAAAAGGTTGGCCGACTGGAGTGCCAGAAACAGCACCGCCAGCACGCCCAGCATGACGAACAACCCGACCCAGACGTCATTTTTGGAACGCTGCATTACAAATCCCTCAATTCAAAATCGGTGCACATGGCAAACACGGCGCGTGGTTTACAGGCTGAACATGGTGGCGGTCAGGATGAAGTCGAGGGCCAGCACGGCCAGCGACGCCACGACGACGGTGCGGGTCGTCGCCCGCGAGACGCCTTCCGGCGTGGCCTGCGCCTCGAAACCCTGCAACAGGGCCACGAAGGTCACGGTAAAACCGAATACCACGCTCTTGATCACTCCATTGCCGACATCGCGCCACACGTCCACGCCGCCCTGCATCTGGCTCCAGAAGGCGCCGGCGTCCACGCCGATCATGACCACGCCGACCACATAGCCGCCCAAGATGCCGACGGCGCTGAACAACGCCGCCAACAGTGGCATGGTGATGACGCCGGCCCAGAAACGCGGCGCGAGGATGCGCAGCACCGGATCGACGGCCATCATTTCCATGGCGCTGAGCTGCTCGCCCGCCTTCATGAGGCCGATGCCCGCGGTGAGCGACGTGCCCGCGCGGCCGGCGAACAGAAGCGCCGTCACCACCGGGCCGAGTTCGCGCACCAGGCTCAGGGCCACCAGCAGGCCAAGCGCCTCTGATGAACCGTAGCGCTGCAACGTGTAGTAGCCCTGCAGGCCGAGCACGAAGCCGACGAACAGGCCGGACACCATGATGATGGCCAGCGAATAGTTGCCAAGAAAATGGACCTGATCGCGCACCAGGCCAAAACGCCGGAACGTCGGTCCGGCAAGCGACAGGAGGCGCAAAAGCAGGCGGGCGCCATGGCCCACATCGGCCAGTTTGCCACGCACGGCGAAGCCCACGTCGGCCGGTTTGTACCAGCTCATTGCGAACCGCCCGCGCGCTGTGGCACCGACGGCAGGCCCGCCCCGAAATCCTGCTCGACCGTGGCGCCGGGGTAGTGGAAGCGCACCGGGCCGTCGGGCAAGGCGTTGACGAACTGATGCACCAAAGGATCGACGCTGTGCCGCACCTCTTCAGGCGTGCCCTGCGCCGCGATCTTGCCGTTGGCCAGCACGATGACCTGGTCGGCGATACGGAAGGTCTCGTCCAGGTCGTGGGAAACGATCACACTGGTCAGACCCATGGCATCGTTCAGATCGCGAATCAGTCGGGCGGCGGTGCCCAGGGAGATCGGGTCGAGGCCGGAAAAGGGCTCGTCGTACATCACGAGTTCGGGGTCGAGCGCAATGGCCCTGGCCAGCGCGACCCGCCGCGCCATGCCGCCGGAGACTTCGCTCGGCATGAGGTCGCGCGCATTGCGCAGGCCCACCGCGCCGAGCTTCATGAGAACGATGTCGCGGATCAGCACCTCCGACAGATCGGTGTGTTCGCGCAAAGGAAACGCCACGTTGTCGAACACGCTCATGTCGGTGAACAGCGCGCCGAACTGGAACAGCATGCCCATGCGGCGGCGCGCGAGGTACAGGGCCTTCGGATCGGCGTCGGCACGTGGCAGCGGCGCGCCGTCGAACAGAAGTTCGCCGCCGCTGGCCTGGATTTGCCCTCCGATCAAGCGAAGCACGGTGGTTTTTCCACCACCCGAAGCTCCCATCAAAGCCGTGACCTTGCCACGCGGAATCGTCAGCGAGATGCCGTCCAGCACAGGGCGATCACCGTAACCAAAGGTCAGGTTCCGCAGCTCAACAAGGTTTTCGGAAGGGTTCAGGGGCATAGAAATGAAAAAGACCGGAACGGCGCCGGCCTTCTTCGATGATAAGGGAATCCGCATTAACCCGCCGTTCGGTCGAGCACCCTGTTGATTCCTGTGAAGATTGCCACCGGTTGCGAGCAACCGACGGACATCAACGTGGCAGGTCGCTGTACCCCATCAGGAACTCGTCCACCGCGCGGGCGCCCTGGCGGCCCTCGCGGATGGCCCAGACGACCAGGCTCTGGCCGCGCCGGATGTCACCGGTGGCGAACACCTTGGGGGCGCTCGTTGCATAGCCGCCGGTGAAGTCGGTGGTGGCCTTGGCGTTGCCACGCGCGTCCTTCTCAACCCCGAAGGCTTCGAGGATGGTCGCCACCGGGCTGATGAAGCCCATCGCCAGCAGCACCAGGTCGGCCTTCAAGATCTGCTCGGAACCGGGCACCTCGGCCAGCTTGCCGTCTCTCATCTCGATGCGAACCGTCTTCAGGCCGGTCAGCTTGCCGTTCTCGCCGATGAATTCCTTGGTGGAAA
>JAQGNA010000563.1 GCA_028292075.1 Rhodoferax sp.
AGTGACCCGAGCGTGTCGCGAGCGGCAGATGCGTCGTTGAACAGCAGCGGCGCCACGCTGTTGTAGCCTGTGACCCGCGCCTGCACCCGCAGGCCTGCAATGAGGTCGTTGCCCAGCGAGAAATAGGCATAGCCGCTCATGAGCACCGCCGCGAGCACGAGCGCCAGCCCGCAGGCCTGCAACGCAGCCACCAGCAGGCGTCGGCCGAGTTGCGGCCCGCCTGCCAGTGCACCGTGACCGTCGTCGCGCGTCATTCGCGCACCACCTTGGCCAGGCGAAGGATGCGCGAGCTCACTTGCGCGCCGGACCGCTTCACCGAACCCATGTTGACCTCGAAGCCGATCTTGTTGTCGACCCAGCGCAGCTGGATGGCGGTGCTTTCTTCGGCGATGGCGGCGCGGTCGGCAATGACGAAGGCCGGGATCTCGCCGCGCAGGCGACGCAGCAAGGCAAGGCGCTCCGCGTCGCTGCCGTCCACATAGGCGACGTGGCAGCCACGCGTGTCGCCGCCTGCCAGCGACCGCACTTCCAGGGGGAAGCCATGTACCGGCTGACCGCCCAGCTTCTGCAGGGGCACCACCAGGTCGCTACCGGCACGCAGGCACAGCACGAAGATCCGGCCGGGCGGCTGCATCTCGGGCCATTCCACGAACTGCAGCAGGTTGTAGACGATCGCGGCCTTGACCTCGGCCTCGTCCAGCGAAGCCAGCGCCGGACCGGCCGCGCAAAGCCACCCCAGGCAGGCCAGGCCCGCTTTCCAACTCCGCACTGATCGAAGCCACGCTCCCACGCTAGAACCTGAGATCAAGTTTGACACGGGCCCCTCTCGCGTCGCGCGGCACGACGCCCGGCAGGCTGGCATCGGCACTGGGGTCGGCGGCATGCCGATTGAAAGCGTTGTACACGCTGAAGGCCAGCCGCCAGGGACGCCAGGGCGCGTCGTTCGAGAGCGTGGCATCGGCCATGCCGAAACCGGGTGCGGTGGCTCGCCGGCTCACCGCGGTGCCAGCCACACCCACTGTCCAGTTGCCAGAGAGCGGCAGCAACCAGGTGAGGTTGCCGAGTTGCGTGGCGCCCTGGTCCGATGCGACTCTTGTACCGCTCTGCGCGGCGTAGTTGGCCCGCAGTCGGCTCCGGTAGGGCAGGCTTGCCTCGGCCTCGATCTCAACGCCTTGGGTCTTGAGTCTGCCGTCGTTGACAAACACCAGCAGCCCATCGTTGGGATCGAGCTGCTGCACGATCAGGCCCGCCATGCGGTTCGCATAGGCGGCCAACGTCCACTTGAGTGCAGGGTTGGGCCGGTACTCCAGCGCCACCTCGTGCCCGCGCACACGCTCGTTGCCAAGGCCGGGATTCGCCTTGTAGCCACCCTCCCCCGGGAACGCGTAATAGCGCTCGAAGGCATTCGGTTGCCGGTAGGACGCGCCATACAGGTACTTGACGGCCCATTCCGCCGAAGGCTGCCAGACCACCCCCAACCGCGGGCTCAACACCGCGCGCCCGCCCTCGGTGCTGTCGGAGCGGCCGCCGACGCTGACCGTCCAGGCGGGGGCCACCTCGATCTGGTCTTCGGCGAACAGAGAGAAGCGGTGGCCGGTGCGGTGGTCGTCGAGGTAAGTCATCCCCTGCGGCAGGTCGAAGTTGGCTTGGTCGCGGTGCGGCGAGCGCTGCGCCTCCAGGCCGAACACCGCCTTGTGGCCATGCCACACGGTGGAGGTGGCCCGCACTTCAAGGCCTTGCGCCACCGACCTGGCGGTGTCGCGGTTGAGCACCCGCATCGGTCCGTCGATCAGGTAGTCGCCGATGAAGCTGTAATGGCTGGCGTAGAGCCGCGCCGTCAGTTCGGTCGACGGCGCCACCGGGCCGGTCCAAGACAGCGAGGCATGCGTCTGCGCATCGCGGGCCGTGGTGGCCGGGTCGCCAAAAACTGTGGCGGGCGTGGCCGAAGCCCCCTTGAGGCGGTCCGCATGGATGAGCGTGGCAGAGAACCCGCGTCCGTCGGCGGCGCGCAGGAAGACACGGTTCTGGCGCTCAGCATCGGTGCCGGCCGAAATGCCGGTGGCGGTGCCCGGCACTTCGTACTGCGGGTAGTACAGGTCGCGCCCCCGGGACAGCGTGCGCGACGCCGAAACGAAGAGCTGCGGCGCGCCCGTGTCGCCGGCCTGCACGGCGGCAGATGCCGTGCGGGCACCGCCCGAGCCGATCGACACCGAGCCCGTGCCCCGCCGCCCCGCAAGTCCCTGCCTGGTGACAACGTTGACCACGCCGAAAACGGCATTGGCCCCGTGCACGGCCGAGCCTGGTCCCGGAATGAATTCGACCCGGTCGACGAGGTCCAGGTCGAGCGGAAATTCGGTGCCCAGGAAAGCCTGGTCGAAGACGCCGTCGTTGATGCGGTTGCCATCGATGAGAAGGAGCACGCGCGAGTTGTAGTCGCCTGGCGCCGCCACGCCGCGCACCCCGAGGTAGGCATAGGAGCGGTCGCCGTTGACGTTCAGCCCGCGGACGGACTGCAGCACATCGGCCAGGCTGCGGTAGCCCAGCGCGAATATGTCGGCGGCGGTAATGACAGTGGCCGACGAAGGCGAACTCCGCAGCGGCTGGCTGAACTTGGAAACGCCGTCGATTTCGACATCGAGCAACGAGTCGAGCGGCATGGCAGCGAGGGAGCGAAGGTCGGTGCTTTCGGCCCTGGCGGGCGAAGCACCCGCGAGCATGGCGGCGAACGTCAAGGCGAAAAGGGCCGCGGGAAATTCTGGGCGGCGTGCAATGGATGGCATGTTGAAGCTCGGCAATCGTCCAGGGCGTTGTCTCGGAAAGCGGGCACCGCGAACCGGCCCCTGCGCACCCTGCGCTGCAGCGAATATCGGCGACTGGTCAGTCAACTTGCGTCGGCATGCTTCGGGCGACACTCGGATCCGTGAACTATTCAACGAACAGGCGACCCGTTTCAATCTTTTTCAACTCGACAATGGACGGCCGTTGTGGCATTTGCAAGGCGCAGACCAGCGCTCGGACCAGGCGGATTCTGGCCGGCCTCGCCGTCGAATGATGGCCGAATTGTGAAATTGCCGCGGTGCCGACCGCGCACCGCTGCTGCAAGCGACGCTGCGGCCCTGCCGACGTGCAACCGAGGGCGATGTGGGTTAGGGTTCAGGCCTGGCCGCCGGCCGGACCATGGCGCGATCGAGCCGGCCGTGTCCCATTTCCACCTTCTGAAAGGACAGCAGCATGTCGAATCATGTTTACAAAACGGTCGAGCTCACGGGCTCCTCGCCCACCGGCATGGAAGATGCGGTTCGGACCGCCATCGCCAAGGCCAGCGAAACCATCCGAAACATCCACTGGTTCAACGTGGTCGAGACCCGTGGCCATGTGGTGGACGGCAAGGTCGCGCATTGGCAGGTGACATTGAAAGTGGGCTTCACACTCGAGTAAAGCCCGGCGGGCCCCGCCTTGCCATCGGCAAGGCTCGCCGCAAGCCGGCGGGGCGCCACGCGGGCCATCGCACCGCGCCGGCCTCTTCACTTTCACGCCTTCACATGTTCACATCTTCCGAGACAGATCCCACATGGCATTGACCAACAGGTCCACGTCGTTGGCGTCGTGCCAGACATGGGTGGACACGCGCACGCCGTAGTGGTCGGACGGCGCGCCGATCACCGGGAAGTTGGCGTTGCGCACCACGAAGTGCTGCGGGTAGTCGCTCAGCATGCGGGCCACGAAGGTGTTGGACTTGGTGGCGTCCATGATGTCGGTCTTGACCTGGAACGGGTTGAACGAGGTGAGCGCCGACAGCAGCTTCGGATCGTCCTTGGGTGAATACAGGCTTTCGACACCCCAGCGCTCGACGATCTTTTCCTTGAGATAGGACGCCAGCGTGATGTCGTAGGTCTCGATCTTCTTGCGGCCGATCTTGTCCCACTGCATGCAGGCTTCGACCAGCGCCATGAACATCGGCGTATGCACGCTACCGCAGGAGGTGACGCTGGCTGCCACGTCATAGGTCGAGGTGGCGCTGTTGGCGCGTTCCAGCGCGGGGTAGGCGCTGGTGTGAACCGGGTACCACTTGGGCAGCGGCAGCGGATTCGAGGCGCGGATCTTGTTGCGCATGATCAGGATGCCGGTGGAACCCGGGCCGCATTGCCACTTGTGGCCGGCGCCGGACATGAAATCCATGCCGAGCTCGCCGTAGTTGTAGGCCATCATGCCCGGCAGATGCGCGCCGTCGACGATGCTGATGAGGCCGTGCGCCTTCACCACGTTCATCAGGTCGGCGATCGGCAGCATGGTGCCGGTCTTGTACGTCGGTGACGACCACATCATGGCCCGCACGCGTTTGCCCTGCGCCTTGAGCTGCTTGATGCGGTCATCGAACAGCGTGACGTAGGTGGCGGCGGTCTGGTTGTTGCCCACCGGCATGGCGATGCGCGACACCTCGATGCCGTAGCGGTCAGTGGCGATCTTCAGCGGCGTGTCGCCACCACCATGCTCGTGGTTCGTGGTGACGACCACGTCGCCGCGCTGCCAGTCGAGGCCGAGGATCGCATGGCACATGCCGGAAGACGTGTTGGCCGAGAAAGCCAGTTCATCGGCATCGACGCCGAAGCCCGGCGCCACCTGTTGCCGCTGCGCCAGCAGGTTGGTATAGCCGTTGCCCGAGTCGGCGGCCTTCTTGCGGTTTTCTTCCGCGAACACATCGAGCACCACCTTGGGCATGGAGCCCGCAGTGCCGATGTTCATGTAGGTCTTGTTCGGATCGAGGATGAACATCTTCTGCACCTCGGTCCAGAACGCCTCGTCCTGCACCAACTGCGTCCGCAGCGTTTCGGCCGTGGTCTGCGCGTTGCTGTCGCCGCAGGCCGCCAGCATGGGGCCGAACGCCGCCGTGCCCGCGCCGTAGCCCAGGATGCGCAGGAAGTCGCGGCGCTTGGCCGTCCAGCCTGCCGGTGCGTCGGCGCCAGGGGCTGCTGAAGCTGCGGCGGATTTGCTCACGGGCACGGCTGCGGGGTTCATTTCTCTGATGGCATTCACGGTGGTCTCCTCGGGTGGTGGGGTGTACTGTGGATTGACGTCTTTGGATCGACGTCTGTTGATGTGACGTCTGAGGTGATGCGGGATGGCGTCGCTGCGGCGCGCGCTGTGCGCCTTGCCTCAGCGGCGGCCGACGATGACGGCGATTTCGATCTTCACGTCGCGCGGCAAGCGGGCCACTTCGACAGTGGCACGGGCCGGCGGGCTGCTGCGGAAGTACTCGCCATACGTCTTGTTCATGGCGGCGAACTCGTTCAGGTCCTTCATGTAGACAGTGGAAAACAGCACGTCTTCATAGCCGAGCCCCTGGGACTTCAGCTTGGCGCCGATGAAGTCGAGCACGGCCCGCGTCTGCTCCTCGATGGTGGTGCCAGCCACGGCATTGCCCGCGGCGTTGAGCGGCAGCACGCCGGAGAAGTACAGCGTGTTGCCATGGGCCACCATCTGCGAATAAGGCCCGATGGCGGGGTAGATCTGGCTGGCGGCCAGCACCTCGCGCCGCGCCGGCACGGCACATCCGGCCAACGCAACGGCAGCGCAGGCGGCGGCCCATACCGCAGACTGGCGAGACGCGAATTGAATGGTCATGGCAATATCCCTCCGAGTTGGTATTAATCAGATCGTCACTCCTTTTGAGAATCGATCTGTTTTCCAGGCAGGCCATTCAAATGAATTTTTTGATTAAATCTGAATGCGCCCGGTGCAACAAATTCTAGAAGCCGAAGCTGCAAGACCAGCCATCCATTTCCCCTACGCAGTACTACGCAACCCGTACCGCTCCCGCACTTAATGAACTCACGCCGGCCGGGCAGGCACTTCACCGGTCATCGG
>JAQGNA010000590.1 GCA_028292075.1 Rhodoferax sp.
AGCCCTTCACCTGGGTCTCGATGTCCTGGTAGAGCGTGCCACCGAATGCCACGTTGATGAGCTGCAGCCCGCGGCATACGCCGAAGATCGGCTTGCCGGCCTGTGCGAAGGCCTCGACCACCGCCAGATCGTAGAGGTCGCGGATGCGGTCGCCGACCCAGGCGTCCTTCAGCGGCTCCTCGCCATAGCTGCCCGGCCAGACGTCGGCGCCGCCGTGCATCACCACGCCATCGAGCCATTCGGCATAGTGCGCCAGCGTCACATCGCCGCGCGCCGTCTCGCCGGTGGGGCACGGCACCATCACCACCATGGCGCCGGCCGACATGATCCAGTGCGCGATGGACTGCTCCACGTATTGCAAGGTCTTGTTGGTGAACAGGGAACGCGCCGGATCGGCATGGGAAAAGCAGGCTGACAGGCCGATTTTCAGACGGTGCGAACTCATGGAGGTCCTCGGGTCGGATGGTGGAAGAAGGGTGGAAGAGGCGCGGGCATGGCGGCGGGCCGGGCCAAGGCGGGCTTGCCGCGAACGCGCCGGTTGCCTTTTCATTCTGCGCCAAAGGCCAAAAACGGCGTTGTTTCCGTGCGCTAAAGGCGCTCGTCCACCAGGGTTTGCAGTGCCTCGGCGACGGCTCGCACTACCGGCGTCCAGTCATCATCTGTAGACTGGCGAAACAGGCGCATGACGCCCGGATACCAGGGCGAATCGGTGCGGTCCTCGAACCAGCGCCAGTCGGTCTGGTAGTGGGGCAGCAGCAGCCAGCAGGGCTTGCCCAGAGCGCCGGCAAGGTGGGCCATGGCGGTGTCCACCGCGATCACCAGGTCCAGTTGGACCATGATGGCCGCGGCATCGGCGAAGTCGGCCATCCGGGCGCCGAGATGCAGCAGCGGCTGGCCAGCGGGCGGCGCGGCGGCCTCGTCCTCGCCCGCACCTTTTTGCAGGCTGACGAAGCGCACACCGGCCACCTGCCAGAGCGGGGCCAGCACCGCCAGCGATGGAAGCGACCGGTCGGCGTCGTTCTCGAAGCCCGGGTTCCCCTTCCACACCAGCCCCACCCGCAGGCCCGTCGCGGTGCCCAAAGCCTCGGCCCAGGTGGCGGCCAGCCTCGGTTCGGCGTGCAAGTAGGGCAGGCGCGCCGGCAGGTTGTCCAGGCGGGTCTCGAACAGGAAAGGCAGGCTCATCAACGGCGACCACACGTTCCAGCACGGCGCGCCGCCGTTTGCCTCGGGCCACGGCTCGTCGAAGCCGAGCAGGCGGTCGACACCGTCGAGCGTGCCGAACAGCCTCTTCAGCGCGGGATGGCACAGCAGCGTGACCTCGCCGGCGCCCCGGGCCTTCAGCAGGCTCACGTAGCGTGCGAACTGCACCATGTCGCCATGGCCGACCTCGTAGCCGATGAGAATGGCGCGGCCTTGCAGGGGCCCGCCCGACCAGCGCGGGCATCGCAAGCTCCGGTTCAGCCCGGCGTACCAATCGCGTGCCTCCAGCCCCAGCCAGCCTTCTTCGAGGCGACCCTGGCGCAACTGCAACACGCCCAGGTTGAAACGGGCCCGCGGCGAGTTGGGTGCCATGGCCAGCGCCCGCTCGAAGCAAGCCTCGGCCTCTTCGTCGAGCCGCTGACTGGCATACAGCACGCCGAGGTTCGACCAGGTGCCGGGCCGGTGGGGATCGAGCCGCAGCGCCTGTGCGTAGGCGCCCTCGGCTTCGTCGAAACGCTTTTGCCGCGCCAGAAGTCCGCCCAGGTTGACCTGCGTTTCTGCCAGGTGCGGCCGAAGCAGCAGCGCCTGCCGGTAGCTCGCCTCGGCTTCGACGTCCTCGCCTCTTTTCTCGAGCATCAGGCCCAGGTTGCTCCATCCCTCGGCCATGTCGGGTGCCAACGCCACAGCCTGCCGGAACGCCTGCTCCGCCTCGGCATGGCGCTCGGCGGTCATGTGCCGCGCGCCTTCGAAGAAACGCGCTTCGGCGCCCTCTGCCGCTTCTCGGAGTGGATTCGCTGGGTTTGGGGCCATGCGCTAGCTTACGCCGGCACGCACTGCCGAGATTCAGGGAGCCATGCCATGGCGCTCGACCGTCGCGGCGGAATGTCCTACGCCACGACGCGAAGTGCGCGGAGGATGCGGCTGGTCGCTCTCCCGCGCTTCGGCGCTGTTGCGCTCCTTAAACTTCCTTCAACGCAAGACAGGAGCCACGCATGTCCACCAAATCAGCCAACAGCCCAACCAGCCCCACCGCCACCTTCCGCAAGAGCCTCATGTATTGGGGCCTCAGCGCCACACTGGCCTGCGTGGCTGCCGTCGCCCAACCGACCGAGCCGACCGCAACCGGCATCGACGCCTCTGGCAACACGGCTGCGGAACGCGCGGCCTGCCTCAGCGGACGGACTCAGCAGGACCAGGCCACCTGCCTGCAAGAGGCGCGCAATGCGGCGGCCGACAAGAAAAAGGGCGAGCTCACCACACAAGGCCCGGTGGGCGCCAATGCGCTGTCTCGCTGCGAGCCGCTGTCGGGCCAGGACCGCGCAGCCTGT
>JAQGNA010000604.1 GCA_028292075.1 Rhodoferax sp.
GAACTCTTCCTCGTCGGTCGGGTAGTCGACCAGCACCTTCATCATGAAGCGGTCGACCTGGGCCTCGGGCAAGGGGTAGGTTCCTTCGGTTTCGATCGGGTTCTGCGTGGCCATCACCAGGAACGGGCTCGGCACCTTGTGGGTTTCGCCGGCAATGGTCACCTGGCGTTCCTGCATGACCTCGAGCAGCGCGCTCTGCACCTTCGCGGGCGCGCGGTTGATCTCGTCGGCCAGCAGCAGGTTGGTGAACACCGGGCCAAGAGAAGTGGTGAACTCGCCGGTCTTCTGGTTGTAGATGCGCGTGCCCACCAGGTCGGCTGGCACCAGGTCGGGCGTGAACTGGATGCGCTTGAAGCCGCCCTGCACGGTATTGGCCAGGGTCTTGACCGTGAGCGTCTTGGCCAGGCCGGGCACGCCTTCGACCAACAGGTGGCCCTGGGCCAGCATGGCCACCATCACGCGCTCGAGGAACCGGTCCTGCCCCACCACCACGCGCTTCACCTCGTAGAGGATCTGCTCCATGAGCTGCGCTGTGTCGGTGGTCGGTGTGGTGGCGGAGGTCATGCGCGAGTCCTTTTCAGGAAGAAAGTGTTTAGAAAGGGTGCAGGCCGACGGCGGAGGCCGCGTTTTCGATCGGTACGGCAAAGCCGATACCGATGAAGGTGCGCTGTTGCGTCGGGTTGAGGATGGCGGTGACGATGCCCACCACCTCGCCGTCCATCGTGACCAGCGGACCACCGGAATTGCCCGGGTTGGCCGCCGCGTCGAACTGGATCAGGTTGCTCATCTCCTGCTTGCCTTCCGGCGAGCGGAAGCTGCGCTTCAGCCCGGAAATGACGCCGGACGACACCGAAGGCCCGATGCCGAAGGGGAACCCCACCGCCACCACCTGGTCGCCGGGCGCCAGGTCGCCGGTGGACCGCATCGTGGCGGCGATCATGTCGTCGGGAATCCTGTGCGCCTGCAGCACAGCAAGGTCGTTCTCGGGCTGCAGTCCGGTAATGGAAGCGGTGGACTCCATGCCGTCGAAGAACGTGACCTTGATGCTGTCCGTGCCCTGCACCACGTGCAGGTTGGTGAGGATGATGCCCTTGTCGACGATCACCACGCCCGTGCCCACGCCGTGCTCCACGTCTTCCTTGCCGTCCTTGCTCTTGACATAACCCATGACCCGCACCACCGCGGGGCGCACCGCCTCGGCCGCCTTGGCCGCGGCGGACGGCATGACGTTGTTGGCCAGGGTGTGCATGACCGCGTTGTCGATGTCCTTCTGGGTCAGCTGGTGTGGCGCCGGGCGCATCTGCATGCCGAGGCTGACCAGGAGCCCCGCGCCGAGCAGTCCGATGACCGACCACAGCGCGCGCGGATGGCCCATGTGGCCGAGAAACCGCTGGCGCCGGGTGAGGGAGGGCGTGGTGAGAAGCGCTGCACCCGCACCTGAAGCACCGCCCGCAGCTGCCGCGTCTTGGGCAGCCGCCCGTGTGGGTGCTTCCGCCGGCGCTTCCCCGGGCTCTGGTGCGGGGCGACTCGAGCTGCTGTAGAGGGCTGGCCTGCGCATGCGTTCACCTGTGATCGTTGAAGACGACTGGACTTGCAGAATGACGTTACCACGCTTCGCCAGCCGGCGCATCCCCGCGCGGCATGGGCTGGCGGCCGTCTCGGGAATGCCGCCCGAGCGGGGGAAGCGCGGGGCGGTACAGTGTCGGCACCATGTGGATCGATACGCACTGTCACCTCGACGCTTCCGAATTCGGAGCGCAACACGCACTGGCCGTCACGCGGCGGACCGAGGCCCAAGCCCGGGGTGTCGCGCGCTGCGTGATCCCGGCCGTGGCCGTGGGCAACTTCGACACCGTGCGGCTGCTGGCCCACCGCCTGGGCGACGCCTACGCGCTCGGCATCCACCCGATGTGCGTGCCGACAGCCGCCGACGACGCGCTTGAGCGGCTCGACGCGGCGCTGTCCGAGCACCGTGCCGACCCGCGGCTGGTGGCGGTGGGCGAAATCGGCATCGACCAGTTCCTGCCGGCCCTGATCGAGCCGGCCATGCTGGCGCGCCAACAGCACTTCTACCGCGCCCAGCTCAAGCTGGCACGGCGCCACGGCCTGCCGGTCATCGTGCATGTACGGCGTAGCGCCGACCTGGTGCTGAAGCACCTGCGCGCACTGGGCGACGCCGGCCCGGGCTGCCGCGGCATCGCCCATGCCTTCAACGGCAGCGAACAGCAGGCCCGGGCCTTCATCGACCTCGGCTTCAAGCTCGGCTTCGGCGGCGCCATGACGTTCGAGCCGGCGCGGCAGCTGCGGCGCCTCGCGGCCGAACTGCCGCTCGAGGCCCTGGTGCTGGAAACCGATTCGCCCGACATTCCGCCACACTGGCTCTATGCCACCGCGGCCGAACGCGAGCAGGGCAAGCCGCAGGGCGTCAACTCGCCGGCCGAGTTGCCGCGCATCGGCGGCGTGCTGGCCGAACTGCGTGGGCTCACGCCGGAAGCGGTGGCCGAGGCGACCACGGCGAACGCGCTGGTGGCACTCCCAAGGCTCGCCAAACTGGCCGGGCTGCCGGCGGCCGGCGCTGCCGCCGGATGATCGCTGCGAGCCTGACGGTGACCGGCGGCCCGCCCGGGTCCCCCGCTGATGACCCGGCCGGCGGCACGCGGCTGGT
>JAQGNA010000078.1 GCA_028292075.1 Rhodoferax sp.
GGCGGCGGCGGCTATGGCCGCGCTTTCGACCGTGATCTCGCCGACGTGGAGCGCGACCTCAACCGTGGCTACATCAGCCGCGAAGTCGCCGAGTCGGTCTATGGCGTCGTGATCGCCGAGGCCCAGACCGCCAAGCCCGGTCATGCCCGCTACACGCTGGACAGTCAGGGCAGCGAGGCACGCCGCCAACTTTGCGCCACCCGAACACAGGACGACCACCCATGAGCCAACACAACGACCCAACCGGAAGCTGGGAACTGCCCGAAGAGTTCCGCATGCTGCAAGAAACCATCCGCCGCTTCATGCGCGAGGAAGTCAAACCCGTCGAAGACAAGCTGCCCCACGACGCTTACACACCTGCGCCGGCCGATCTCGAACGGCTGCAGAAGCGAGCGCGCGAAGTCGGCCTGTGGTGCTTCGAGACACCAGGCGAGCATGGCGGCGCGGGACTGAACCTGCTGGGCCAGTGCATTGCGGCCGAGGAAACCGCCAAGTGCCGCATGGGCGCCTACATCGCTGGCTGCGGCGCATTCGGCTTTGACCCGCCAGTCGTGATCTGGAAAGGCACCGAGCATCAGCAGCGCTTTGCACGGCAGGACGTCAAGAACGGTACCAAGGCCTTCGTCGCGATCAGCGAGCCCAGCGGCGGCTCGGACCCGGGGCGGTCGATTCAAACCCGTGCCGTGAAAAAAGACGGCCGCTACGTCATCAACGGCACCAAGATCTGGATTTCCGGCGCTGGCATGGCCAACTGGGGCATCGTCTTCGCCCGCGTTGGCGACAGCAAGGGCCGCGAAGGCATCACCAGTTTCGTCGTCGACAAGAGCCGGCCCGGCATATCGCTGTCGAAGATTCCAGTGATCCGCTCCTACGCGCCGTACGAGGTCCACTTCACGGATTACGAGGTGCCCGAGGAGGACCGCCTGGGCGAAGAAGGCAAGGGCTTTACCTTTGCCGAGGAATGGCTGATCCACGCCCGCCCTCCCTATGCCGCGGCCACCATCGGCATTGCGCAGGCCGCGCTGGAGCTGGCCAAGGAATGGGCACGCGAGCGCAAGGCCTTCGGCGGAGCGCTGTCGGAAAAGCAGGCCGTGCAATGGATGATCGCCAACAGCGAAGTCGAGCTTCGCGCGGCACGCCTTCTGGTCTACCAGGCCGCCTGGAATGCCGACATGGGCCGGGATATCAAGGTAGACGCGTCCGTTGCCAAACTGTACGGTACGGAAACCGCGGGCCGCGTGGTCGACCGCTGCATCCAGATCTTCGGCGGCCTCGGCGTGGCCTGCGAACTGCCGCTGGAGCGCTGGTACCGCGAACTGCGGATCAAGCGCATCGGCGAAGGCCCCTCCGAAGTTCACCGCATGGTGATCGCACGCGACCTGCTCGGTGGCCGGCGCACCACCACCACCACCTGAAAGAGCCCGCACATGTCGATCGACTTCAAAGTCTCGGACGAGGGTATCGCCCTCATCACCATCAACCGACCCGAGCGTCTCAATGCAATGGACGCCGAGCACTACCTGGGCCTGTCGAACGCCTGGAAGCAGGTGCAAGGCGACGCGGCTATCCGCGTTGCCATTGTTACCGGCGCAGGCGACCGGTCATTTACCACCGGCGCAGACATCAAGAGCTTTCTCACCGCGCCAACGGATCTCTCGGAGATGTGGCTGACGCAGCGCGACCAGTTGCTCAACCGCGGCCTGGAGGTATGGAAGCCTGTGATCGCCGCAGTCAACGGCTACTGCCTGGCCGGCGGCATGACGCTGCTGATGGCCACGGACATCCGCGTCGCCTCAACGTCGGCAACTTTCAGCCTGGCGGAGGTCAAGCGCGGCGTGATCGCGGGCAATGGCGGCACGCAGCGTGTGCTCCAGCAATTGCCGTATGCAATCGCAATGGAGATGCTGCTCACGGGCGAGGGCATCAACGCCGAGACTGCCGCGCGCTGGGGGCTGGTCAACCAGGTCGTCGCGCCCGAGGCCCTGCTGGACACCGCCTACGCCTACGCCCGCAAAATCGCCGCCAACGCGCCGCTGGCCGTTCAGGCAGCCAAGGAACTGGCGGTGCGCAGCCGCGAGATGGACCTGACCACCGGCCTGCGCGTGGAAGCGGTGATGAACCGCTTGCTGTCGATGACCGATGACGCCAAGGAAGGCCCGGCCGCCTTCGCGGCCAAGCGGCCACCTCAATTCAAGGGACGTTGAACACCATGGCAAGTTACCCGCTTGAGGGCGTCACCGTGGTCGACCTGGGCCAGATCTACAACGGCCCCTACTGCACCTTCCTGATGGCGATGGCCGGTGCGCGCGTCATCAAAATCGAGGCGAAGGGGGGGGAGAACCTGCGCCGGCGCGGCGTGGTGGGAGGCGCCGCGCTGCCCTTCGCGATGCTCAATTCGAACAAGACTTTCGCGACGCTCGATCTCAAGAGCCCGCGCGGCCGTGAGTTGCTTCAGGCGATGGTCAAACGCGCCGACGTGCTGGTCGAGAACTTCGCGCCCGGCGCGATGGAGCGGCTCGGCCTCGGGTACGAATCACTGCGCGAGATCAACCCGCGCCTGGTCTACGGATCAGGATCCGGTTACGGCCGCTCTGGCCCCAACTGCAATTATCCAGCCATGGATCTCACCGTGCAGGCCATGGCGGGCATCATGAATGTTACTGGCTATCCGGACCGGCCGCCAGTCAAGGCCGGCCCGGCGCTGGCCGATTTCTTTGGCGGCGTGCACCTCTACGGCGCCATCGTCACTGCGCTCTACGAGCGCGAGAAGACCGGCGTTGGCCGTCTTGCCGAGGTATCGATGCAGGAGGCTGTCTACACCTCCTTGGCCTCGAACCTGGGATTGCACCATAGCCGCGGCAACGAAGTTCCACCACGCACCGGCAACCGTCACGGTGGACTGGCCGAGGCGCCTTACAACGTTTACCCCACCACCGACGGCTACCTGGCCATCATCTGCGTCAACGAAGTGCACTGGCAGTCGCTGCTCAAGGCGATGCAGCGCGAGGACTTGCGCAAAGACCCGCGCTATACCGACCTCAAGCTCCGCGTCGAGCACATGGATGAAATCGACGAACTGGTCAGCGGCTTCACCTCGCAGCACGCCAAGCAGGCCCTGTTCGAACTGCTCATGAACCACCGCGTGCCTTGCGCGCCGGTGCGCAATCTCGACGAGGTCGTCAATGACGCGCACATGCACCAGCGCCGCGCGCTCGAATGGATCGAGCATCCGCTGTATGGCCGCGTGTGCTTGCCCAATTCGCCGCTGCGCTTTGACGGTATCGAACCCATGACCCTCAAGCCTAGCGGTGAGCTGGGTCGCGATAACCAGCTCATCTACGGCGACTGGCTGGGCCTGTCGGATGCGGAAATCGCCGAGCTTGCGCAAGAGGAGGTGATCTAATGGCCAATCTCAGCGGCAAGGCTGTCATCGCCGGCGTCGGCCACACGGCCTTCGGTAAGCTCGACGGGCGCAGCACCGTGTCCCTTAACGTCGAAGCCATACGCAAGGCGCTGGCCGACGCGGGCGTCGAAAAGAACCAGATCGACGGCCTTTTCGTTAAAGCGCCGACCTCGCGCTTCGAGATGATGTA
>JAQGNA010000631.1 GCA_028292075.1 Rhodoferax sp.
CTTCATGGAGCGCTATGCACCGACGCTCAAAGACCTCGCGCCGCGTGACTTCGTGTCGCGCTCGATGGACCAGGAGATCAAGGAAGGTCGCGGCTGCGGGCCGAACAAGGACTACATCGTCCTCGACATGACCCACCTCGGCGTGGAGACCATCGCCAAGCGCCTGCCCAGCGTGCTCGAGATTGGCCACAACTTCGCCAACGTCGACATCACCAAGGAACCGATTCCGGTGGTGCCGACCATCCATTACCAGATGGGCGGCGTGCCGACGAACATCCACGGCCAGGTGATCAGCCAGAAGGACGGCATCAACAACGCGGTGGTCAACGGCCTCTATGCAGTCGGCGAATGCGCCTGCGTGAGCGTGCATGGCGCCAACCGCCTCGGCACCAACTCCCTGCTCGACCTGCTGGTCTTCGGCAAGGCCGCCGGCCGCCACATCGTCGAATTCAACAACCGGAACAAAGAGCACAAGCCGATGCCGGACGACGCGGCCGACCGCACGCTCGCCCGCCTCAACCAGCTTGAATCATCGACCGAAGGCACCTACTCGCAAGACATTGCAGCCGACATCCGCGCGACCATGCAACTGCACGCCGGCGTGTTCCGGACCCAGGTGAGCATGGACGAAGGCGTGGCCAAGATCGCCGAGATCCGCAGCCGGGTGAACAGCATCACGCTGAAGGACAAGTCCAAGGTGTTCAACACCGCGCGCATCGAGGCGCTCGAGGTCGACAACCTGATCGAGGTGGCGCAGGCCACCATGGTCTCGGCCGCCGCCCGCCGCGAATGCCGCGGCGCGCACACGGTGTACGACTACGAACACCCCGCCGACCACGCGGAATTCCCGCTGGGCCGCAACGACAAGGAATGGATGAAGCACACTCTGTGGCACAGCGAAAACAACCGCCTGAGCTACAAGCCGGTCAACCTTCAGCCGTTGACCGTGGCCAGCGTGCCGCCCAAGGTCCGCACGTTCTGAGAACGCCGTACAGCCCACGAGTAAAACACCATGACGAAACGCACTTTCCAGATCTACCGCTACGACCCCGACACCGACGCCAAGCCGTACATGCAGACCATCGAGATCGAACTCGACGGCCATGAGCGCATGCTGCTCGACGCGCTGATCAAGCTGAAGGCGCAAGACCCCACCCTGTCGTTCCGCCGCTCCTGCCGCGAAGGCGTCTGCGGCTCGGACGCCATGAACATCAACGGCAAGAACGGGCTCGCCTGCCTGACCAACATGAACACGCTCAAGGGCGTGGTCGTGCTCAAGCCGCTGCCCGGCCTGCCGGTGATCCGCGACCTGATCGTCGACATGACGCAGTTCTTCAAGCAGTACAACTCGATCAAGCCGTACCTGATCAACGAGAACATCGCACCCGAGAAGGAACGCCTGCAGAGCCCCGAGGAACGCGACGAGCTGAATGGCCTGTACGAGTGCATCCTGTGCGCCAGCTGCTCCACCAGCTGCCCGAGCTTCTGGTGGAACCCCGACAAGTTCGTCGGCCCGGCCGGCCTGCTTCAGGCGTACCGCTTCATCGCCGACAGCCGCGACGACGCCACCGCCGAGCGCCTTGACAACCTCGAAGATCCGTACCGCCTGTTCCGCTGCCACACCATCATGAACTGCGTCGATGTCTGCCCGAAGGGACTCAACCCCACCAAGGCCATCGGCAAGATCAAGGAAATGATGGTCCTGCGCACTATTTAAGACCGTCGTGACCCAAGAGCCCCTGAATCCCGTGCCGACCCACGGTGCCGAGCCACTCGACGAACGGGGCCTGAGCAAGCTGCGCTGGCGCTGCCGCCGCGGTCTGCTCGAAAACGATCTCTTCATCGAACGGTTTTTCGCACGCCATGCGGAGCGAATCACTGTCACCCAGGCGAAAGCCTTGGGTGATCTAATGAATTTGACCGATCACGATCTGCTGGACCTCCACCTGGCACGGAAAACGCTTGCCGAGGTGGACGCCGATCTGGACCGCGACGATGTACGAGAAGTGTTGAGTCTATTGAGAGAAAACCGCTGAAAGGGCAACCATGAAATTAGCTGACAACAAAGCCACCCTGTCGTTTAGCAACGGCAGCCCGAGCGTCGAAATGCCGGTGTACCAAGGCAACATCGGCCCCGACGTTATCGACATCCGCAAGCTGTATGCCCAGACCGGCATGTTCACTTACGACCCCGGCTTTCTGTCGACCGCCGCCTGCCAGTCGGCCATCACGTACATCGACGGCGACAAGGGCGAGTTGCTGTACCGCGGCTATCCGATCGAGCAGCTGGCCACCAACTGCGACTTCATGGAAACCTGCCACCTGCTGCTGTACGGGGAACTGCCCGACGCGACGCAGAAGCCGGCCTTCACCAAGCTCGTGACCAACCACACCATGGTCAACGAGCAGATGCAATTCTTCCTGCGCGGTTTCCGTCGCGATGCGCATCCCATGGCCATCATGACCGGCTTGGTCGGCGCCCTCTCGGCGTTCTACCATGACAGCACCGACATCACGAACCCCGAGCACCGCGAGATCGCCGCGATCCGCCTGATCGCGAAGATGCCGACGCTCGTGGCCATGGCCTACAAGTACACCATCGGCCAGCCGTACATGTACCCGAAGAACGACCTGAGCTATGCCGGGAACTTCCTTCACATGATGTTCGCCACGCCCTGCGAAGAGTACAAGGTGAGCCCGGTGCTCGAGCGCGCGCTCGACCGCATCTTCACCCTGCACGCAGACCACGAGCAGAACGCATCCACCTCGACCGTGCGCCTCTGTGGCTCGTCGGGCACCAACCCGTTCGCCGCCATCGCGGCCGGCGTGGCCTGCCTTTGGGGCCCTGCCCACGGGGGCGCCAACGAAGCCGCGCTGAACATGCTTGGCGACATCCAGAAGATGGGTGGCGTGGCCAAGGTCGGTGAGTTCATGGAGAAGGTCAAGGACAAGAACTCCGGCGTCAAGCTGATGGGCTTCGGCCACCGCGT
>JAQGNA010000633.1 GCA_028292075.1 Rhodoferax sp.
GCGTCAATCCGCCTGGTCGGCCTGCTCGACGCAGAAGTCGATCAAAGCGTCGATTTCGTTTGATTTGTCGAAGACCGCATCCACGCCAAGTTGCTCGCAGCGCTTGCGGATGTCCGCGGTGGCATAGTTGCTGAGAACCACGATTTTCTGGCCCGGGCGTCGTTCCCGAACGGCCGACAGCACACCCAGTCCGCTTCCCTGCTTCAGGAAAAGGTCCACGATGGCGAGGTCCCATTCCTGCGCATGGGCAACCAACCAGCCCTTACCTTCGTTCTCGGTTTCAGCCGTGCCTACGGCATCGATGCCGGCCAATTCTTCCAGCGTGGCAATCAGGTTTTCGCGAATCGTCGCGTTGTCCTCGACGATGTAAGTTCTCAGTCCCACGTTTTGCCCATCTCAAGCGGTTGGTGCATTGCATCTCAAAGATTGCGTGCAATTGGAACGCGTGCGCGCCCAAAGCATTCCCGTAAAAATACCGCCTCGGTCAACAGTATTGTGCCAGTGCCTGAGGACGCCCTTCGTAGGACGGTGCCTACAGTCGAGCCGCGTTTCGCGGTGTTGGCGCCAATGTAGCGCAGGTGCGCGTGTTCTTGTCGGCTAGGCCGATAATTGCCCGGGGCGGTATGGCTTTTCCCTTTGACCCAGCCTGATCTTTTTGGCTTTGCGTCCCGGGCCCCGGTCCGCCGCGCCAGGGTCACCAATCGTTGACATGGTCTTGCACGGCGGCCGCGGGCTGCTGATAAGCTCGCCCGATGTCCGATCTCAGCCTCTCTGCGCTTCTTCGACAGCGCGCTTTCGTCCGAATGTGGTTTGCCCGGCTGTTCGGTACCACGGGCAATCAGATGCTCATGGTGGCGGTTGGCTGGCAAATGTACGACCTGACCCACAGTGCCTGGGATCTGGGGCTTGTCGGCCTCTACCAGTTCGTGCCAGCGCTTGCGCTGGCGCTGGTGGCGGGTCATGTGGCCGACAGGGTGCACCGGGGGCACATCGTTGCTGCCTGCATGGTGACCCAGGGCCTCGCCGCTGCCGTGCTGGTGGCGGGCACCGAAGGGGGCTGGGCGAGCCGCGGGCTGCTTTTGGCTGTGTCGGTTGCGCTCGGCGTTGCCCGCGCGTTCCAGATGCCAGCTCAGCAGGCGTTGACACCGATGCTGGTGCCACCAGCGATGCTGCCACGGGCCATGGCCCTCAGCTCGGCGGGCATGCAGGCGGCCATCATCGGCGGGCCTGCCCTGGGCGGTGTGATCTTCGTCGCAGGTGCAAGCGCGGTCTATGCCACTTGTGCGGTGCTCTTCGCCATCGGTGGCGTGCTGGTGGGTGGACTGAAGTACGACCATGCGCCTGCACCGCGGGAACCCATCTCGCTGCGCAGCCTGCTGGCAGGCGTGTCCTTCATCTGGCAGCGCAAGCCGGTGCTGGGCGCGGTTTCGCTCGATCTCTTCGCGGTGTTGCTGGGCGGCGCCATCGCCTTGCTGCCGATCTATGCCAAGGACATTCTGCACACCGGCCCCTGGGGCCTCGGCCTGCTTCGCGCGGCGCCGGCCGCCGGTGCCCTGGTGGCTTCGGTGGTGCTGACACGCTGGCCGCTGGAGCGCCGCGTGGGCCGCACGCTGCTGCTGGCCGTGGCCTTGTACGGCGCGTGCATGTTTGTGTTCGGCCTGTCGCGCAATCTTTACCTGTCCATGCTGGTCCTGGCGATTTCCGGTGGCGCCGACATGGTCAGCGTGGTGGTACGCCAGACCCTGGTGCAGCTGGAAACCCCCAACGACATGCGCGGCCGGGTCAGCGCGGTGAACTCGGTCTTCATTGGTGCCAGCAATCAGCTGGGCGAGTTTGAATCAGGCGCGACGGCGGAGCTGCTGGGACCCGTCGCTTCCGTGGTGCTGGGCGGTGTCGGCACACTGCTTGTGGCAGCCGCGTGGGTGCGGCTTTTCCCTTCATTGGCCCGGCGCGACCGCATGTCGTCGTAAACGGTTACGTTTTACGGGCCAGATCGCGCCGGTATACGAACAGTCCCTGTAGTTTCCCCAATGGTTTCCCACGGGTTGAGCGTTAGATTGCCTGCACGCCGTCTGTTCGTTGGATGGCTTTCATCGAGACCAAAACCATGAGTTCAGCCACCTCTTCGCCTGGTGCCTCAAGCGCCAAACGTCCCCTCTACAAATCGCTCTACGTGCAGGTGTTGACCGCGGTGGTCATCGGCGTGCTGCTCGGGCATTTCTATCCGCAGACGGGCGAGTCGTTGAAGCCCCTGGGCGACGGCTTCATCAAGCTGATCAAGATGATCATTGCACCCATCATCTTCTGCACGGTGGTGGTCGGCATCGCCGGCATGGAAGACATGAAAAAGGTCGGCAAGACAGGCGGCCTCGCGCTGTTGTATTTCGAGATCATGAGCACGGTGGCGCTGGTCGTCGGCCTGGTCATGGTCAACCTCATCAAGCCCGGCAACGGCATGAACATCGACGCCTCCACGCTAGACACCAAGAGCATCGCGGCCTTCACCGGGCCGGGCAAGATGACCGGCACGGTTGACTTCATCCTGAACATCATTCCTTCCACCGTGGTCGACGCCTTCGCCAAGGGCGAGATCCTCCAGGTGCTGCTGTTCGCTGTGATGTTCGGCTTCGCGCTGCACAAGTTCGGCGGCCGCGGCACCATGGTGTTCGACTTCATCGAGAAGATCTCGCACGTGCTGTTCGACATCGTCGGCATCATCATGAAGGTTGCGCCCATCGGAGCCTTCGGCGCCATGGCTTTCACCATCGGCAAGTACGGGATCGGTTCGCTGTTCTCGCTGGGCAAGCTCATGGGCACCTTCTACGCCACCTGCCTGATCTTCGTGTTCGTCGTGCTCGGCATCGTCGCCCGCCTGCACGGCTTCAGCATCTGGAAGTTCGTCAAGTACATCAAGGAAGAGCTGTTGATCGTTCTGGGCACGTCGTCGTCCGAATCCGTGCTGCCGCGCATGATGGAGAAGATGGAAAACCTGGGCGCCAAGAAGTCCGTGGTGGGCCTGGTTATTCCCACCGGCTATTCGTTCAACCTCGACGGCACGTCGATCTACCTCACCATGGCCGCGGTGTTCATCGCGCAGGCCACCAACACGCCGATGACCTTGTCGCAGGAGCTGACGCTGCTGGCGGTGCTGTTGCTCACCTCCAAGGGCGCGGCCGGTGTCACGGGCAGCGGGTTCATCGTGCTGGCCGCCACCTTGTCGGCGGTGGGCCATGTGCCGGTGGCCGGCCTCGCGCTGATCCTCGGTATCGACCGCTTCATGTCGGAAGCGCGGGCGCTTACCAATCTCGTCGGCAACGGCGTGGCCACCCTGGTGGTCGCGAAGTGGACCGGCGACCTCGACAACGCGCGCCTGCAGGCCGGACTCAACAATGAAACCTGGGTGGAAGCGAATGAGCCGGAAGCGGTGCTCGACCAAACCAGCAGCCACCTGAGCGGGGCGTCCATCAAGCCGATCGGCCAGACCGGCCGTTGAGCGCCAACCACCGGCCGGCCGCCTTGGGTCATGAAGGCAAGGCGGTGCTGCGAACTGGCGCCGAGCCCGGCTGGGACCGCGCTGCCGGCGCCGAACCAAACAGCGCCCGCCGGGCCTCTTCGCTCAGCACCGGCGCGCGCAACTCGCGGCCCAGTGCCAGGCCGCGTTTTCCCGCAGGGCGCTGGGCAACCGCGTCGTACCAGCGCTGTACGTTCGGAAAAACCTT
>JAQGNA010000640.1 GCA_028292075.1 Rhodoferax sp.
GCCGGCCACGCCACCGGCGCCAGCCGCTCCGCCGCCGCCAGCCCCGCCGCCGGTACCGCCGGCACCGCTCGAGGCGGTGCCAGGGTTGCCCGTGCCGGTACCCGTACCGGTGTTGCCATTGCCGGCGCTGCCGCTGCCTGTGCCGTTGGTGCTGGCCATGCCGCTGCCACCGCTCGTGCCGCCGTTGCCGCCCGCGCCGCCGTTGCCGCCGCCGCCGCCATCGCCACTGGCACCGGCCATGCCGCCGCTGCCGCCCATGCCGCCCATGCCGCCCGCGCCACCGAGACCGCCGGCCGCACCGTTGGCGGTCGACTGGCCGCTCGAAGTGCCGCCATTGGCACGGCCGCCAGAACCGTCACCGCCACTGCCAGCCATGGACGAACCGTTGCTGGCGGTCGAGCTGACCATGCCGCTGGTCGCGCCGGCACCGTTGCCGCCGTTGCCCGCGGCACCTCGGCCGCCGTTGCCGCCGTAGCCCAGGCCGGATGCGTTGCCGTCGCTGCCATTGCCGCCGCGGCCGCCGGTGGCCTGCCCGCCATTGGTGTTGCCGCCGTTGTAGGCCTGGTTGCCAATGGCCGAAATGGTGTTGCCCGTCACCGAGCCGTTCAAGGTGCTGGTGGCGGTGGCGCTCGACATGTTGAACGCGTTGGTGAAGCTACCCGTCGAGCCGTTGTTCATTGATGCCGAGCGTGCCGCGCTGGCGGCCGCATTGCCGGACGCACCGTAGTCGGTGCTGCTGTCGTTGTTCGAGTTGGTCGGCGTGGACGTGGTGTTGTTGGAATTGGTCGGGTTGTTGTTTGCCTGGTTGCTGGTGTTTGTGCTGGCGCTGCTGGTGTTGCCGCCGGTGGTGCTCGTCTGCGACGGGGTCACGGTGTCGGCATCGGCCAGCGCCGAGCCGCTGTAGGCGAACGCTGCAAGCAGCGCGGACGCCAGGATGGTTTTCTTCATAAGTCCTCCAGTGATGAAAAGTGATGAACCGGGTCACGTCCGATGTAACCCTCGGCCTATTCAGCAACATGCATGCCTGTCGGAAATGGTCTTTTGAACGTACACAAACGACGGAAGCGTCGGTGTTTACACCCATTTTTTCCTTTGCTTCGATGACGAATCAAGCTCGGCAGCATGGACGATGAAACAAACCCTGTCCCAGGTTTGAGACAGCCGTGGCAAGATCCGTTGGCGGCCATGTTGGCCTTCGGCAAGCTTGCTTCCGCCATGCTCAGGCAAGCTTGAGCGTTTCCAGGAAGCGTCACGCAGATGTGACTCAACAGTTGATGACATGCGACGACCGAACATGCACCTGAGACGTCGCCTTGACGTCGATTTCACAGGGGCGTACCGGTTGGGAAGTCACCGGCGGTGAAGGCGCTCTTGCATCAGCGATGAGACATGAGACACCGTACAGTTGAGCTTACGTGTTGTTGCAAATAGGCCATTGCGTTGCGCCCGTGTTTTTGTTTCCATGGGCGCCGAATCGTAAGAATTAGAAAATGGTGAGGAGACACAACAATGAAGAATCGGCCCCTTCGCCAGGCCTCCATCGCCTGCGCGTGCGCAGTCCTGATCGCTTCTCTGGCGCCCTCGGTCCATGCGCAGGCCGCGTCGCCCTTGTCGAGCACCGACGAACGCGTCGACGCCCTGCAGCGGCTGGTGACCGAGCAGGGGCGGCAGATCGAAGCCCTGCGGGAACAGGTGACAGCGCAGTCGCGCCTCGAGGCAGCCCGCGAACGGGCGGCGCGTCAGGCGGTCCGTGATGCGCCGCAAGGCAGCGGGGCTTCGGCCAGCGTCAATGCCGACCCGGGTCCGCAAACAGTAAGGGTCGGCACGGCACCTGCCGAGCCGGAGGTGCCGGCCGTCAACATGGTTCAGTTGTTCGATCAGCCGGGCGTGCTCACGCCCAAGGGAAAATTCGTATTCGAGCCGTCGTTCCAGTACGGTTACTCGTCGAGCAACCGGGTGGCGCTGGTGGGGTACACCGTGATTCCGGCGTTGCTGATCGGCCTGGTGGACGTGCGCGAAATCAAGCGCACCGCATTCACCGGCGCGGTCACTGGACGGTGGGGCCTGACCAACCGCATCGAGGCCGAGGTGAAGGTGCCGTACGTCTACCGTTCCGACGACACCGTGAGCCGCGAGATCTTTACCGGCGCGGCGTTCGACAACGTCTTCAACACCAAGGGGCAGGCGCTCGGCGACATCGAGGTCGCGGCACGCTACCAGCTCAATCAGCCGGCTCCCAACAATGCCTTCTACATCGGCTCGCTGCGCTTCAAAAGCCGCACCGGCAAGAGCCCGTTCGACGTGGTGACCGACTGCCAGACGCGCTGTGTCGGCAATACCACCGGCACCGGCCTGCCGCTCGACCTCCCTACCGGCTCTGGCTTCAATTCGCTGCAGCTGGGCCTCACTGGCCTGTTTCCGTCCGACCCCGCCGTGTTCTTTGGCGGCGTGACTTATACCCGCAACATGAAGCGCGACAACCTGACGCGGCTGGTGCTCAACGGCGAGCGCGAAAACATCGGCTCGGTGAAGCCGGGCGACGTCATCGGCCTCAACTTCGGCATGGGTTTGGCGCTCAATGAAAAGTCGACCTTCAGCCTGGGCATCGACCTCAGCTCCATCGGCAAGGTCAAGCGCGACGGGCTGCCGCTGGTGGGCTCGGTGCGGACGCAACTGGCCTCGCTGATGCTCGGTTATTCCTACCGCCTCAGCCCCTCCACGTCGCTGAACATCTCGGCGGCGGCCGGGCTCACTCCCGACACACCGAACCTCACGCTGATGGTCCGGCTGCCGATCACCTTCTGATGGCCAGCATGTCGTCGCGCAGCCTGCTTTGCGTCAACCTGACCGGAGAGCCGACGTCGTTGGCCAAGCGGCTCAAGGCGGCGGGATGGGATGCGATGGAGGCAACCGATCTCGTCGAAGCGAAGCGCCTGCAAGCTCATTTCGGCTTTGCCGTCGGTCTGCTGCTGGTGGCGTCCGGCCAGGTCGCCAAGGACGCAGACGATGCGCTCGATGCCTGCGTGCGCGCCGGCCCGGGGACGGAATGGGTCACCGTGTGCGACCGGCGCATGCTTGAGTCCACGGCGTTTCGCGATCTGCTGGTGAGCTTCTTCTTCTGCTACCTGTTGTCGCCGGTCGATGCGCCGCTGGTCGAGCTGATGCTGCAGCAGGCCTGGCAGCTGGCCGTGCTGCGGCGCCAGCATCGGCTGAAAGACCTGGCCGTGGTGACCGACGGCATGGTCGGGCAGGGGCCGGCCATGCAGCGCTTGCGCGAGCAGATCCGCAAGATCGCCACCAATGCAGCCCCGGTGCTGATCGGGGGCGAAAGCGGCAGCGGCAAGGAACTGGCGGCGCAGGCCATTCACCGGCGTTCGCCGCGCGCGGGCGGGCCGTTCATCGCCGTGAACTGCGGGGCGATCTCGCCGCTGCTGATCCATTCCGAACTGTTCGGTCATGAGCGCGGCGCGTTCACCGGTGCCTCCGCGCAGCACAGCGGCCTGATCGAGGCGGCCCACACCGGCACGATCTTCCTCGACGAGATCGGCGACCTGCCGCTGGAGTTGCAGGCCAACCTGTTGCGCTTTCTTCAGGAGAAGACGATCAACCGCGTCGGTGCCGTGCGCAGCATCACGGTCGACGCGCGGGTGGTGGCGGCCTCGCATGTGGACCTCGCCGACGCCGTGGCCAAGGGCCGTTTCCGCGAAGACCTTTACTACCGGCTCAACGTGCTGCACATCGAGGTGCCGCCGTTGCGCAGCCGCATGGAAGACGTGCCCATTCTGGCCGAGCATTTCCTGCGCGCCTGCGCCGGCGAAGCCAGCATCCGGGTGGACGGATTCCGCCGGCAGGCCATGGCGGCACTGCTGGCCCACCATTGGCCGGGCAATGTGCGCGAACTGCACAACAGCGTGCGCCGGGCCGTGGTGATGGCCGACCAGCGCCTCATCGGCCCGGCCGACCTCGGCCTGGCTGCGCCCGAGCGGGCCTGGGCCGGGCTCGATGCGGCGCGCACCGCGGCCGAGCGCGATGTCATCAGCGTGACACTGAGCCGCGTGGGCCGCAACATCACCCTGGCCGCGCGCGAGTTGGGCGTGTCGCGCATGACGCTCTATCGGCTGATGGACAAGCACCGCATCCACGAGCCAGGCGCGGTGCAAGAAGGTTCCTGAGGTCAAGCCGGGTGCGCTTGAAGCCGTTTCGTGCGGCCCGAGGTCAACGGCTTGCGGCTGCGGTCCGTCGGCAATGGCTGACAGGAGGTGGCGGACGCGTCCCATGCGTTGGAAACCGCCGGGTCGCCAAGCTGGTGGCTTCACAAGCCCGAGGAAAAGCCATGAACACGATGAACACGCCTGCCAACCAGAACCGAACGCCCGACGAGCCGGAGATCACGCAGGAAGAAGATGTGCCGCTCGACGGCCGCGACCACGAGGGCGAAGAGATGATGAAGGAAGTGGGCAACGACCGAATGGCGTCAACAACCGATGACGAGACCAGCCGCAAGGCGGCTGCCGGCCAGCCCGCCGAGGGCTGAAAATGAGACCTGCCGCCGTCCGCAAAGGTCGGCGGCGCCTGTTTTATGAACGCAGGTCTTCTGGCACCTTGCCGCCGTTGTCTGCCACCTTGCGCATGACTTCGCGGTGCAGCCAGACGTTCATGGTCGCCGAATCGTTGGTGTCACCCGTGTAGTGCAGCTCCTGGGCCAGCGACTTGCGTGCGTTGAGCGAGCTGTCCAGGCCGAGCAGCTTCATCAGGTCGACGATGGAGGTGCGCCAATTCAGCTTTTCCGCGGACTTTTCATTCATGCCTTCCAGCAGCGCCGTCACGTCCACTTCCGACATGGGTTGAACCTGTGCCGCCGCGGCCACCTGGGGCGAGGCGGGTGTCGTCGGTGCAGCGGGAGTCGAAGTCGGTGCCGGGATGGGTGCCGGAGCTGCCGCGCCCGCATTGGGGCCGGCAGTGGGCGTGGTGGTGTTGGCGTGCGCGCCCGGGAAGATCTTGCTGAAGATGTTGGACAGAATGCTCATCGAGAAAACTCCTTGTTGTGGGGATGCTGAGAACGACGAGCATGGGCGCGACGCGCCGGCCCAAGCGTAGGACGCGGGCCCCACTGCGTGTCTGTGATTCCGCAGCCCACAACCGGCAACCCGCAACCGGCCTCCGCTTGGTGGGCTGCTTCGGGGTCAGACCACAGTGGCAGCGAGCATCACCGCCAACTGGTTGTGTCGTTCGATCAGAGGTTCGAGTTCGACGGTGACCAGTCGCCCCTGCCGTACCACCACCCGGCCATTCACCACCGTGTAGGCAGCCGGCGCAGCGGCGCAGAGCAGCAGCGCGCCGACGGGGTCGTGCACCGCGCCACCGGCGAATGCCAGCGTGCGCAAGTCGAACAATGCCAGGTCGGCGCACATGCCCGGCGCCAGGTGGCCGATGTCGCTGCGGCCCAGCACACGGGCACCGCCGCGTGTGGCCAGTGCGAGCGCATCGCGCGCTGTCATCTCCGCCGGCCCCCGGTCGCAGCCGTGTTCGATGCGGCCGTCGGGCAAGACCACCGAGGGCGCGAGTGAACGGCCCACCCGTGCCAGCAGCATGGCCTGCCGCGCCTCGTTGAGCAACTGGGCGCCGTCGTTGCTCGCGCTGCCGTCCACGCCCAGGCCCACCGGCACGCCGGCATCGAGCATGCGGCGGACCGGGGCGATCCCGCTGGCCAGCCGCATGTTGCTGCAGGGGCAGTGGGCCACGCCGGTGCGAGTGGCCGCAAAGAGGCCGATGCCTTCGGCGTCGAGCTTCACGCAGTGCGCATGCCAGACGTCTTCGCCAAGCCAGCCGAGGTCTTGCGCGTACTGGGCAGGGCTGCGGTTGAACTTCGCCTGGCTGTAGGCGATGTCGTGATCGTTCTCGGCCAGGTGGGTGTGCAGGCGCACGCCATAGGACCGGGCCAGCGCGGCGGATTCGCGCATCAGGTCGCGGCTCACGCTGAACGGCGAGCAGGGCGCCACGGCCACGTTGACCATCGCGCCGTGCGTGGCGTCATGCCAGGTCTCGATGAGCCGGCGCGTGTCGTGCAGGATCGCGTCCTCGCGTTCGACCACCCGGTCGGGCGGCAGGCCGCCTGCCGACTGGCCCACGCTCATGCTGCCACGGCTTGCCACGAAGCGCATGCCGATGCCGTGGGCGGCCTCGATGCTGTCGTCCAGGCGCACGCCGTTGGGGTAGATGTACAGGTGGTCGCTGCTGGTGGTGCAGCCGCTCGCCAGCAATTCGGCCATGGCGATCTGTGTGGAGACCCGCACCATCTCGGGCGTGAGGCCGGCCCAGATGGGATACAGCCCGCCGAGCCAGGAGAAAAGCTCCGCGTTCTGCACGGCGGGAACGGCCCGCGTCAGGCTCTGGTACATGTGGTGGTGGGTGTTGACGAGGCCGGGCACCACCACATGGCCACGGGCGTCGATCACTTCGTCGGCGTTCGCCAGGTCGTCCGGACCGACCTCGGCGGCCGGGCCGATCCAGGCGATGCGGTGGTCGCGGACCAGCACCGAGGCATCGCGCCATTCGCGCGCGCGGGCCGGATCGGCGTGGTCCATGGTGGCGATGCAGCGGGCGTTGTGGATCAGCAGGGTGGTCATGGCGCGGGCTCCGGTGGTGGCTTGCGGTGAGTGCGAGGTGGCAAGCATACGGGCGTCCAGCGCCACCAACGCCGCATGTGGCCGAGGTTGGCGGAAACGACAGATCGCGCAGCGCCATTCAGGCTTACCCGGTGGTTCCGCAGGGTGCGCGGCGTTAACGTGTGGCATGCCAAACCGCCACCACCTCAGCACCTCCGCCGGCACTTCGTTCGACCCGCAAGTCGGCAACGCCCCGGGCTCCTCGTCGCATGCGCCGAACGCCATGGCGCGGCTTTGTCGCGCGATGCTGCCGGCCTGCGTGCTTCTGCTGGCCGCCT
>JAQGNA010000083.1 GCA_028292075.1 Rhodoferax sp.
GCGCAGATGGTGCACGTGGTGCACGTGGTGCACGTGGTGCACGTGGCGCCCGTGGCGCCCGTGGCGCACTTGGCCCACGTGGCCCGCGCGCGATGAGCCGTACCGGTGTTCAATCATTCAAATGGCAGGCGCTCTGGTGGTGGATGGCGATGCCGCGCAGGGTCGGCACCTCGACGCTGCAGCGCGGCATGGCGGCGGGGCATCGGGGGTGGAAGTGGCAGCCGCCGGGCGGGTTGATGGGGCTGGGAATCTCGCCGCGCACCGTGGCGAAACGGGTGCGCCGCACGCCGATCCGAGGGATTTCGGCCAACAGCGCCTGCGTGTACGGGTGGTTGGGCCGGGCGAAGAGTTCTTCCACCGGCGCGCTTTCGACCACGCGGCCGAGGTACATCACCGCCACGCGGTCGCACAGGTGTTCGACCACGCCGAGATCGTGGCTGATGAACAGGTAGGCCAGTCCGAGCTGGTCGCGCAGGTCCATGAACAGGTTGAGGATCTGCGCCTGGATCGACACGTCGAGCGCCGCCACCGCTTCGTCGCTGACCAGCATGGCCGGCTGCACCGCCAGCGCGCGGGCGATGCCGATGCGTTGGCGCTGGCCGCCGCTGAACTGGTGCGGATAGCGGTGGCGCAAGGCAGGGTCGAGCCCGGCCCGCTGAAGCTGCGCGGCCACGTAGTCGTCCTCGCCGGCGGCGTCGGTCAGGCCATGCAGGCGCGCCGCCTCGCCGACGATGCGCGAGACCCGCAGCCGCGGGTTCAGGCTGGCGAACGGGTCCTGGAAGATCATCTGCACCCGCAGGCGCGCTGCCAGCCGCGCACGCGCATCGAGCCCTTCGAGCGGCGCGCCTTGCACCAGCACCTCGCCCTCGGTGGGTCGCAGCAGCCCGGCGGCGATGCGGCCGAGCGTCGACTTGCCGCAGCCCGATTCACCGACCAGGCCCACCACTTCGCCCGGCCGAACGGCCAGGTCCACGCCGTCGACCGCATGGGTCACCACCGGAGGACTTGTCCAGCCCAGGCGGCGGGCCGCGCGGTCGATCGGGCCTGGTGTGCCCTCGGCGCCGAAGCGCTTGGCCACCGCCTTCAGTTCGACAAGGGGCGTCTCGTTGCGGATGCTCATGGCCTGGTGTCCGTGGGGTCAGTGGCCACGGTCGCCTCAATGGCCCCGGTGGCGTCCGGCGCCGCGCCCGGGTGCCAGCAGCGCGCCTCGTGGCCGGGCGCTTCGGCGCGGGGCCGCAGCATGCCTGGCATGGTGGTGCAAACCGGGGTGGCCCTGGGGCAGCGGGGCGCGAAGGCGCAACCCGGCGGCATGGCCAGCAGGTTGGGCGCCATGCCGGGGATCTGCTTCAGCCGCGCCCCGCGCCGGTTGGCGCTGGGCAGGCTGCCGATCAGGCCCTGGGTGTAGGGGTGCTGCGGGTGGTCGAGCACGTCGTCCACCGTGCCGTGCTCGACGATCCGGCCCGCGTACATCACGGCGATCTCGTCGGCCAGGCCGGCCACCACCGAGAGGTCGTGGCTGATCCAGATCAGCGCCATGCCGGTCTCGCGCACCAGGGTCTGCATTTCGGAGAGGATCTGCGCCTGGATGGTGACGTCGAGCGCCGTGGTGGGCTCGTCGGCAATGATCAGGTCGGGCCCGTGCAGCAGCGCGATGGCGATCGCCACCCGCTGCCGCATGCCGCCCGAGAGCTGGTGCGGATACGCCCGCAGCCGATCGTCCGGGCTCGGAATTCCCATGCGGGCCAGCGCGTCCGCGGCTTGCTGGCGGGCGGCCTGCCTCGACACCTGGCGGTGAGCCCGCACGGCCTCCATCATCTGCGTGTCGATGCGCAGCACCGGGTTCAGCGTGGCCATCGGGTCCTGGAAAATCATGGCGATGCGGTTGCCCCGCAGGCTGCGCCGCGCCTCAGCGCCGAGGCGGTTGAGGTCGCGCCCTTTGAACAGCACTTCGCCGCCTTCGACGCGGCCCGGCGCGTCGACCAGGCCCATGATCGAGAAGCCGGTGACCGACTTGCCCGAGCCCGATTCACCCACCAGGCCGAGCACCTTGCCGCGCCCCAGCGTGAACGACACGCCATCGACCACCGGCAGCACGCCGGCGCGGGTATGGAAGCGCGTCTGCAGGCCGCGCACTTCGAGCGTTGGCAGATCTGGCGTCATTTCTGCAACCTCGGGTTGAGCACGTCACGCAGCTGGTCGCCCACCAGGTTGATCGCCACGATGGTGGCGAGCAGCGCCACGCCGGGGAAGAAGCTGATCCAGTATTCGTTGGACAGCAGGTACTGGTAGCCGTTCGAGATCAGCAGCCCGAGCGATGGCTCCGTGATCGGCACGCCGAGGCCCAGAAACGAAAGCGTGGCCTCCAGCGTGATGGCCCGGGCGATCTGCAACGCGCCGATGACGAGCAGCGGCGGCAGGCAGTTCGGCAAAATGTGGCCGGTGAGGATGCGCCAGCGCGGAATGCCCTGGCCGCGTGCCGCCTCCACGTATTCGCGCTGGGTTTCCACCAGGGCCTGGCCACGCGCCGTGCGTGCGTAGTAGGCCCATTCGAGCAGCACCAGGGTCAGCACCACGTTGCCCACGCCCTTGCCCACATAGGCCAGGATCATCAACGCCATGAGGATGGTGGGGAAGGACAGCAGCAGGTCGACCAGCCGCATCAGCAGCGCGTCGACCTTGCCCCCTGCATAGGCCGCGAGCAGGCCCACCAGCGTGCCCGCCACGGCCGCAATGGCCGCCGAGCCCACGCCCACCAGCAGGCTGATGCGCAGGCCGTAGACGATGGCCGAATACAGGTCGCGGCCCTGGCCGTCGGTGCCGAGCCAGTAGGTGTAGCCGGCGGCGCTGCTGGACGTGCCCGGCCGGAGGCGCGCGTCGAGCACGTCGAGCTGCATCAGGTCATAGGGGTTTTGCGGCGTGATCCAGGGCGCGGCCAGCGCTGCCAGTACCACCAGCGCAAGGATCGCGAGGCCGAACAGCGCCACCCGCGATTGCAGGAAGTCGGCGCCGACGCGCCACCAGATCGACCGCTCGTCGAAGGTCTTCGTTTTCATCGCGCGCCTTCCAGCCGCACCCGCGGGTCGAGCAATTTGTAGAGCAGGTCGACCACCAGGTTCAGCGTGACGAAGATCACCAC
>JAQGNA010000654.1 GCA_028292075.1 Rhodoferax sp.
GTAGATTCCGCTGTCTGTATCGCTGGATTGCATGATGTCGGCTTAAATTTGGCTTTTCAGCATAGCTCTGTGCTTCCCGCGTTCTTAGTTGGGTTGCTTTACCGAACTCTAACGTGTCGGGACGCTACTCGGGTGAGGCCGCAGAACTCTTTAGAACTGGGCAGATGAGGCAGGTGTGCATTTTGATCTTTCGTTTCCGCTGCACTGCGGTCGTCCACGGTATCGTGCGACGACGGCAACAGGACAAAAGCAGCCCCTCGGGCCGTAGTTAGAAATCGCGGGATAGCAGTCGTACGGGATGGTCGCGAAGTAGAGAAGCGAGCCGACCCTCGTCATACTTGCCTCCCCACAACAAAAAGGAAATCCATGTCCACAGGCGGTTTTCACGTGCACGGCCCCCACGACCACGAACTTGAGCACGCCGGAGCGCACGGCGACGCCGATTCAGCCCACGATTCCAGGGAGTCTGGTCGCGGAAGCATGACCAATCAAATTGCGGTATGCACCGCTGTCATCGCCACGGTGGGGGCAATCTTCGCCTACATGGGAGGGCTCACCCAGGCCAACGCGGGCCTCTACAAGAACAACGCCGGCATGAAGAAAACCGAGGCCTCCAACCAATGGAATTACTTCCAGTCGAAAAGCACGAAGCAGGCGCTTGCCGAGTTCGCCATGGAGACGTCGCCCGACGACCGTAAGCTGGGCTGGCAGACCAAGGTCGCCCGGTATGAGCAAGAAAAGGCTGAAATCCTGCTCGTCGCGCAGAAGCTCGAGGCAGACGCGACCGATTGGGACCAAAAATCGGAGGCGCAGATGCACCTGCATCATCGTTGGGCGCAAGCGACTACAGCGCTGCAGGTGTCCATCGCTTTGGCGGCTATGGCGCTGCTGACAAGAAAAAAGTGGTTGGAGTGGGGCATGCTTGCAGTTGCCGGCGTTGGCTTGGTCGTTGGCGCTCTGGCAGCACTGCATACCTGACCAAGGCGCCAGGGTCCTGGTACTGATGAGGCACGAGTTACTGCAGACGGCCAAGACGAGACGGTAGACTGGGCGGCCTCCATGTGCAAGCTGCTAACGCCAGCGCCGTTATCACCTCTGGCCGGCCATTTTTACGACTGCAGCATCGATCTTTTTGACGCCGCGTCGATGCAGTTGCAGCGCGAGGGTAATGGTGGCCAAGCGGAGCCAGCGCCTGTGCACCTGGCAAGCGTCCCACGGCATGGATCAAGACCAAGCGCGGCGGCGGTGGAGGCCTAGCTTAAAAATGGCAACCAGTCGTCGAACTTACTTGGCCTCGGTGCTTCTCTCCACGCGGCGCAGCATCGAGGCCAACCTGGCCGCAAGCGCGCAGCTGCTGGTGGCCAGCTGCAGCTTCATCGCCAAGCAGTTTCAGACGAAGTGAGCGGTTGCTCGTCCGCGGCTCCTGCGCCCAGCCGGCGTGGACTACTGCGGCGTGAGCCCAGCCTTCTTCACGAGCGCCGCGTACTTGGCGAGTTCGCTGCGAAACGCCGCCTGCGCCTGTTCCGGTGTGCTGACCTTGATGGTGTTGCCCTGCTTGGCCATCGCTTCCTTCACCGCTGGATCTGCGAATGCCGCGGCCACGGCGTCATGCGCCCGCTGGGTGTTGGCCGCGTTCATACCCTTGGGGCCGATCACGGCGAACCAGGCATCGACCACAAAATTCGGCAAGCCCTGTTCGGCGAAGGTGGGGATGTCGGGCGCCGCGGCCGAGCGCTCGGCCGCCAGCATGCCCACGGCGCGCAGCGCGCCGCTCTTGATGTGGGCCTGCACGCTGGGCAAGGCGACGGTTCCGAAATCGACCTGGCCGCCGATCAAGTCGGTGACCATCGGGCCCACACCCTTGTAGGGAATGTGTTTGGCGCTGGCCTTGGCCTCCTCGAGGAACAGCTCGGTCGCCAGATGCAGGATGGTGCCATTGCCGCCCGAGGCAAAGTTCATCATGCCGGGCTTGCTCTTCAGGTAGGCGATCAACTCGGCGCTGCCATGCACCGGCAACCGGGTGGGGTTGACCACCATCACCATCGGCGTGGCGCCCACCACCGCGATGGGACTGAAGTCGCCGGGCATGTCGAAGGGCAGCCCCTTGATGACACTCGGGAAGATGACCACGTTGTTGGACACCATTGACAAGGTGTTGCCGTCCGGCGCGGCGCGGGCCAGAGTGTTGAGCCCGACCACGCCGCCGGCGCCGGGCTGGTTTTCCACGACGACCGAGGCATTGAATGCGGTGGACAACGCCTGCTGTGCGGCCCGTGCAATCGCATCGACGCCCGAGCCGGTGGCGTTGGGCAGGATGAAGCGCACTGTGCCGGCCTGGGCCTGGCTGGCCTGCGACCAGGCCAGCGCAGTCAACGCCGCCGCGGCCGATAACAGGTGGCGGCGCGAGAGGCCGGTGGGGAAAATCGCCATGTCTTTGTCTCCTGGTGTTGTTGTGTTTTCAAGGGCCGGTGCTGACGCTACACGGCCTGCCTTCAGCTCACGATGTTGCGCTGCCTGAGCGACAACACTTCGGCCTCCGAGCAGCCAAGATGCTGCAGCAGCGCCGCCGTGTGTTCACCGAGCCGCGGCGGATCGAGCCGCACGCCCAGCCGCTGGCCCTGCATCGTGACAGGGAAAAGCGTTGTCTTCACTGTTTCGCCGGCCTTGGGGCCATCGGGCAGCCGCATGTCGGCCAAACCGCCGGTGGCCAGCAGGTGTTCGTCGTCGAACAGATCTTCGGGGCGGCGGATCGGCGCGAACGGCAGGCCGGCCCGTTCCATCAGGCGGGCCAGTTCGTCGGCGCTGCGGTGGGCGATGCGTTCGCGGATGGCTGCCAGAAGACGCGGCCGCTCGGCCACGCGCAGGTGGTTGGTGGCCAGGCCCGGCTCGGCTTTCAGGTCGGCAAAGCCCAGCGCATCGCAGAAGCTCAGCCACTGCGCATCGCTCACGGCCGCCAGGAAGATCTGCTCGCCATCACGCACGGTGAAGACGTCGTAGACCGCCCAGGGGTTGTCGCGCGCCGGCATCGGTGCCGGGTGTTTGCCGGTCACAGCAAACTGCAGCATGTGCTGGCCCATCAGGAACACGTTGTTCTCGTACAGGGCCGATTGCACTTCCATGCCGCGGCCGGTGATGCCCCGCTGGATCAATGCGCCCAGCACGGCAATGGCACCGAACAGTCCGCCCATGATGTCGTTGACGCTGGTGCCCGCGCGCAGCGGATCACCGGGTCGCCCGGTCATGTAGGCCAGGCCGCCCATCATCTGCACCACCTCGTCGAGCGCCGTGCGGTGGTCATAGGGCCCGGGCAGAAAACCTTTGTGGCTGGCATAGATGATGCGCGGATTCACCTCGGCCAGCGAGGCGTAGTCGAGCCCGTACTTGGCCATGGTGCCTGGCTTGAAATTCTCGGCCACCACGTCGGCGGTGGCGGTGAGCCGGCGCGCCAGTGCCGCGCCATCCTCGGTGTGCAGATCGATGCCGATGCTTTTCTTGTTGCGGTTGAACATCGGAAAGAAACCCGCGCCCGCGCCCACCAGGCGCCGGCTGTGGTCGCCGATGACCGGCTCGATCTTGATGACTTCGGCGCCCAGGTCGGCCAGCACCATGCCACAGGTCGGCCCCATCACCATGTGGGTGAATTCGACGACGCGCAGGCCGGCCAGCGGCTGCGGTGGCTGCGCCTTGGGAGGTTGGATTGAAGGCTGCCCGATCATGCGGCCTCCGCCTGCAGCATGGTCTTGGGCAGGCCGGCGCGCCACAGTGATCCATGCAGCGTCTCACCTTCGAGCCAACGCGCAAGTTTTGCGCGCAGAGCCAGCAGCGCATCGAAATCCTGGCCGGTGGCGATGCCCATGCTGTGCAGCATGTAGGCCAGGTCTTCGGTGGCCACATTGCCGCTGGCGCCTGGCGCATGCGGGCAGCCGCCGATGCCGCCCAGGCAGGCGTCGAAACGCGTAATGCCCACTTCGAGGGCGGCAACCACATTGGCCAGGCCGAGACCGCGGGTGTCATGGAAATGGCCGCAGTTGAGCTTGTCGCCGGCCACTGGCAGCACGGTCTCGAAGAGCGCGCGCACCATGGCCGGATCGGCATAACCCACTGTGTCGGCCAGGCCCACGCAATCGGCCCCGGCATCGAGCACCGCCTGCACCAGCCGCAGCACCTCGGCCGGCTCCACGCGGCCCTCCAGCGTGCAGCCGAAGGCCGTGCTGATGCCGACTTCGATCAGGGTCTTGGCGCCGCGCGCATCGCGTTCTGCGCGGATGCGGCCGATGTCCGCCACCACCTCGTCCGGTGTCTTGCGCAGATTGGCCAGGCTGTGCGCGTGGCTGGCCGACAGCGGCAACAACATCAGTTCGGCGCCGCAGTCCATCGCCATCTGCGCACCTCGCGCATTGGGCACCAGCACCGAGGCCTTGAGGCCGGGCAGCGTCTGTGCAAAGGCCAGGATCTCGGCGGTGTCGGCCAGCTGCGGCAAGAGACGCGCCGGCACGAAAGAGCCGACCTCGACCTCGCGCTGGCCGGCGGCATGGGCACCCTTCAGCCATTCCAGTTTGTGTGCCGTAGGCATCACCCGAGCGATGCTTTGCAGGCCGTCGCGCAGGCCGACCTCGCGGATGATGGCGTGCTTGGGCCAGGGGGAAATTGAGTTCATCGTTGTCTCCATGTCGGTGGTGCGGTTGCACGGCCGGATGGTGCAGTTTAGAATTTCCGAAATGACCCATGCGCTCAATTACGGCAGGGTACGTTTCCCAAATGGAATACCTTGCACGACCTTGATCTGATCACCCTGCGGCTCTTCGTCGCGGTATGCGAAACCGGCAACATCACGCGGGCCGGCGAGCGGGCAAACATTGTCGGCTCGGCCATCAGCAAACGCCTGGCCCAACTGGAGCAGCAGCTCGGCACGCCGCTCTTGGAGCGCAAGCGCCACGGCGTGTTGCCGACCGAGGCCGGCCATACCTTGCTCGAACACGCGCGCAACATGCTGGACAACGCCGTCCGCATCGAGCGCGACATGAAGGCCTATGCCGGCGGCGGGCGCGGCCAGGTGCGGGTGCTGGCCAGCGTCTCCACGCTCACCGAGGTGCTGGCCGCCGACGTGGCGGCTTTCCTGCGGCTGCCGGCGCACCGCGGTATCCAGGTCGATCTGGAGGAAAGGGTGAGCCCCGAGATCGTGCGTGCCGTGCGCGAGGGCCTGAGTGCGCTGGGCGTGTGCTGGGACATCGGCGACCTGGGCGCGCTGCCCTCACGCCCGTACTGCAGCGACCATCTCTGCGTGGTGGTGCCGGATGGCCATCCACTGGCCTCGCGCAAGAGCCTGCGGTTTGCCCAGACGCTGGACTACGACCACGTCGGCCCACCGGCCAACAGCGCCATGAATGTGCTGCTGCAGCGGGCCGCCGCCATGGCCGACCGCCGGCTGGTGCAACACGTCACCGTGACCAATTTCGAGGTGGCGCTGGCCGTGGTGGGCAGTGGGCTGGGCATCAGCGTGTTGCCACGCGAGGTGGCCGAAGTCCCGGCCGCGGCGCGCGGCGTGCGCCTGATTCCGCTGGTCGAGCCGTGGGCCGAGCGCCGCTTCGTGATCTGCTTTCAAAACGAGGCCGCGCTCCCGCTGGCGGCGCGGCTGCTGCTCGACCACCTGACAGCGACAAAAACCGCATCCCAACCATGACCACTTCTTTGCTCGATTTGGGCGTGGCGCCCCGCCTGCTGTTCCTCTGGGCCGATGCGGAGGCCATGGGTCAGCAGCTGTTGACTGGAACTGTTGCCGCACGGCCGACCGGCGCGCTGCGCGACGATGTTTCCACCGACGAGATCACGCCGGTGGCCATCATGTCGTACTACGACCAGCGGCTGGCCCGCTTTGCCTATACCGGGTTTCGGGCCGGCGACTTCACCATGCCGGCCGGCGCGGTGCAGGCCGGCGACTTCAGCGTGACGGTGGCCGGGCGGCGCTACGGCAAGGGCTCATCAAGGGAGCACAGCCCGGCCGCCGAAAGAGCTGCCGGCGTGAGGCTCGTGATCGCGGAAAGCTTCGAGCGCATCTACCGCCAGAATGCCGACAACATCGGTCTCTTCACCTCGACCGACATGGGCCTGGTGCAGCGCATCGAGCGCGGCGAAGCCATCTCCATCGACAGCTTGCTGGCCGGGCGCGACGCGCTGGCCGCGGGCATCCTGCGAAGCGGCGGTCTGCTGCGCTTCGGCCAGGCGCACCTCAGAGGCGCGGCGCCGGCGCGGCCCAACCGGCCAGGGCCACGCACGCTGTTCGAGAAGATCATCGAGCGGCATCTGCTGCAAACGCCGGTGACGCCGCCCGATCCGGTGCCGGGCGACGGTGCCTTCGTGTCTGCCGACTGGCGGTTCATCCACGAGTACTACACCGGCATGGCTGCCCACATGCTGCACGAGACGCTGGGCCGACCCGTGACCATGCACGACCCGGCCTCCGCCCTGGTGTTCGAGGACCACACCTCCTATGTGTCGCAAAGCCCAGCGCATCTGCGCATGGGGCTCGTACCCAACATGCAGGCCATGGTGCAGGCGCAGCGCGACTTTGCCAAGCTGTACGGCCTGCGCACCCACCGCACGCTGACAGACGAAGAAGCCGCGGCCGATGACGGTAGCAACGTGGCAGGCATCTCCCACGCCATGATGGCCGAGCACTATGCGCTACCCGGCCAGGTGCTGGTCGGCACCGATTCACACACGCCGCACAGTGGCGCCCTGGGATGCGTGGCCTTTGGCGTGGGCACCACCGACATGGCCAATGCCTTCGTCACCGGCGCCGTGCGCATGACCATGCCGGCGCAACTGCTGGTGCGGCTCGAGGGTGCGCCGCCGCCCGGCGTGACGGCCAAGGACATCGTGCTGCACCTGCTGGCGCTGCCCGCCATCCGCAGCGGCGGCGGCGTGGGCAAGGTGTTCGAGTTCGCCGGCGAGGCCGTGGCGCGCATGTCGATCGACGAACGGGCAACCCTGACCAACATGACGGCCGAACTCGGCGGCTTCACCGGCATCGTGGCCCCCGACGATGAGACGCTGCGCTTCCTCCAGGAACGGCGTGGCGTCTACTTCGAGATCCCGTCCTGGATGCACAGCGATGCCGATGCCGCCTATGCCGATGTGTTGACGGTCGACTGCGTTGCGCTGTCGCCGATGGTGGCCGCGCCCGGCGATCCAGGCAACGGCCTCGCGCTGGACAGCCTTCTGGAGCCGGTGCCCATCGACATCGCCTATGGTGGCTCCTGCACCGCCGGCAAGCGTGAAGATTTCGACCATTACCACGCCGTGTTGTCCTGGGGCCTGGCCCATGGGCTGGCGGTGAAGCCGACGGTGCAGCTCTTCCTGCAATACGGCACCACCGCCGTGCGCGACTACTGCATCGCGCAGGGTTATGAGCCGACTTTTCGGGCGGCCGGCGCCCGCATCCTCCAACCCTCCTGCGGCGCCTGTGCCAATTGCGGGCCCGGGTCGTCGATCGACGCATCCCAGGTGACGGTGAGCGCCATCAACCGCAATTTCGCCGGCCGCTCCGGCCCGGGCCAGGTGTGGCTTGCAAGTCCGCCGACGGTGATGGCGAGCGCCCTGGCAGGCGAGCTGCTGTCGTTTGCGCAGTTGCAGAAGCGGATAGCGCAAGGGCACTGATCCGCCGCATTCACGGCTGTGGCATTTCAGTACGGCACTACGAAAGCGTTGCCGAGTGGATGCTGCCGCATTTAAAAGACCGGCCGGCCTCTGTCGTTCGCGCGCCAACGGGCATCACCGGTGAGTTGTTCTTTCAGAAGTATCCCGAATCCAAGGTGCGCGGCCAGAAGGAACTCCATTCAGCTTCTGGCCGGGCCCCGCAGGGTTGCTCGCGATCGATTCGACGGACGTGCTGGTCTCCGCAGTGCAGAAGAACACCATCGAGTTCCACGAGATGACCTTTAACGCCGGCGCCGCTACGCCTGAACGAAGCGTTCCACAAAGAACATTACATCGTGTCA
>JAQGNA010000717.1 GCA_028292075.1 Rhodoferax sp.
CGGAACACGGCCAGCCGCTCGATGCGCGGCGGCAGGGGTGAGGCCAGGGGCGGGGCGAGCGAAGGGTCAGGCATGCGGCGATTCAGGTAGAGAAAGTTGTGCAAGGGGCACCGATCTCAAGAACTTGCACAGGGTGGTATCGGTGCACCGGCGTGGCGGTCTTGGCAAGTGCCGCAGGGGCGCCGCCGGTCCGACGACCAACCGATGCGGCGGGTGCCTACAAGGGCGGTCGGGCAACCACCTTAAATTGGCGTTTTGCGGATGCGCCAGCCGGCATTGCTGTCGATCGCGCCCCGTGCCACCCCATCGGAAAGGAACCCTCATGACCACCGAAGCAGATTTCCAGCCCGGCACCCCGGCCAATGCCGATCGCAGTGCATCCGCCGCCGCGACGCCGTTTCCATTCCCCACCGCCGACAACCACGGCACACCGGGAAGCGTGCCGCAGACGCCACCCGAGGCGCCGAGCGAAGGTTCCATCGACCATGGCGTGGCGGAATCGTTTCCCGCAAGCGATCCGGTATCGGTGGCGGTGACGAAAATCGACAAGCCGTCCGACGCCGATGACGTGTCGCCGCCGATCGAAGTCTCGGCCGGCGGAGAAGACCTGGCCAACGGCGGCATGCCGCCGATTGCCACGCCGTCCTGATCGGCGTGCCTCCCCATGCCGGCACAGGGGCGGCAGTGGCCCCGCTGGTCGGGGCCGATGTCTTCAGTGGTTGACCCAACGCCGGCCATCGTCAGGCGGTGTGCTCGGCGTTGACGGCGTGGCCGGCCAGGGCCTCGAACTCGGTGTTGTCGTGTGCGCAGACAATGGTGATCTCATCGCCGTGGCGCTGCCGCAGTCCGCGCAGACGCTGCTGGTTGCCCAGCCTCGCGGCCCGGTTCTTTTCCATCATCGTCTGGTACATGCGCAGGCCCGGCGTACACCAGGGGTCGCGCCACTGCATCTCGCGCCAATGGAAGTAGGCGTCGCCCGCCTGCAGCAGCCAGCGGCCCTCCGAGCGGATGGCCACCCCTGCATGGCCGTGGGTGTGCCCGGGCAGCGGCACCAGCAACACCTCCGGCGGCAAGCCGTCGGCCATGCGCACGCAGTCGAAGCCGAACCAGCGCTCACCCTCGTCCGGGTCGTAGACGTTCCAGCGCGGGCGCGACGACCACTGCGCCGGCCGGAACCGCTGCCGGTCGAGCCAGGTGCCCTGCGCTTCGGCCGCGTCGCGTTCCCGGCGCATCAGGTGCACCTGCGCTTCAGGAAAGTCGTCCAGCCCGCCGGCGTGGTCGAAGTCGAGGTGCGTCAACACGACGTGGCGCACGTCGGAACGCCTGAACCCCAGCCGCTCCACCTGACGCGCCGCCGTCATTTCCTCGCGCAGGTCCGGGCGCATGAGGCCCAGGAAGAACCCGCTCAGCCGGCTTTGCGGGTCGTGCACGTCACGCAGTCCGTAGCCGGTGTCGACCAGGACCAACCCGGCATCCGTCTCGAGCAGCAGGCAGTGACAGCACAGCATGCCGCGCGTGATGGCCGAGGGGCTCGTGCCGTCCATCAGCCAGCCGCCGAGCGGGCAGGCCGAGATGCAATTCAGATGGTGGATGCGCATGGAGAGATGCCCTGCCGGCGTGGCGCGCATTCGCGCCGCCGTGCTGCCGGGTAAAAGTTGCAGTCAGCCTTACCAACGGTGGCTGCGAGGCACGCCGGCTGGCGTACGAATGCGCGGCGCAGCCTCATGCGCCGCCAATGCCAACGGTGACCTTGCCACTGCCGCCGCAGCCGGGGCAGGGCTTGCCGTCGTCCGTCTTGCCGCTGCCGCCGCAGTCGTGGCAGAGGCCTTCGCCGGTGCCGGGCGTGCCGGCCGGCGCTTCGTCGCCGGGCTCCAGGGGAGTGTCCGGCGCGGTGCGGAGGGCGTCCCGGGTGGAACCGCCGGGCTGGTCGCTGGCGCCGCTGCCGGCGCTGGTGGGTCCATCCGACAGGTTGGAGCTGTCCGATGGATGGGACGCGTCGTAGGGGTTGGCACGGGTGTTCATGGTCTGCTCCATTGGATGGTCAAGGGGGGCTTGTGCAACGGTCCGGCAAATGACGGTCCCGCGAAAGAGGTCGCGTGAACCGCGAGCGTCGGGGCGGGCACCGGGCTTGCTCACCTTCATGTCATCTGCCATCTGCCAAACGGAGCTCGCCATGAACCATTCCATCCTTCCCGACGCCAATGCGCAGCTCACCGAGGCCGCGGCTGCGCAACCCGACGGGCCCAACGTGGCGCCCAGCGCGCACGAGAAAGAGGCCGCCCTCGGGCAGGGCGTGCCGCCCGAGCTGTCGCCAGCCGATGACAAGACGGGCCAGGCCGGCGGTGACGGTCGGGCCCGCGACCCGTCGGTCGGTCGCGCCGAGGGCTAAGCCGTCGGGGCCCTTGCCGGCTGGCGCGGTTCCAGCGCCGGTTTCCCCAGGATGAGGGCCTCGAGGAACTCCACCAGTGCAGCCGATGGATCGTCGCGCTCGATGGCGATCATTTCGATGCCCCATTGGTTGAGCACGGCTTCCTGCACTTCGTTTGGCGTGGTCGAGAACAGGTAGGAGCGGGGCTGGGCCACGTCTGGCGCCGATGACTTCCACAGCCGCGACAGCCGGTAGAACAGGTAGCGGATGTTCACGTCGGCCAGGCTGTAGCCGATGAACAACACCGAGCGCCCGAGGATGTCGGCGCGCAGCTTGATGTCCAGCGGCGACTCGAAATCGAGCCGCCGGTAATAGCTGCTCTCGTCCAGGACGATGGAGCTGTCGTCCTGGAAGTCGCCGTGGAACTTGACGATCTGCGCCGCGTCCAGGCGCACCCGTGCAAGGTCCGCCGCCGTGACGATCTTGGTGTAGGGCCGGCCGTGGTGGTCGAAAGCGGATTCGAGCCAGCGGTCGTAGTTGGTGGTGTAGATGATGTTGAAGCGACTGCGCACGATCAGCTCGTGCACCCGCGACTCGCCGACTGAAATTTGCGGACCGTGCCACTCTCGGTCCATCCAGCTCCGCAGCGGGCCGATACTGCCGTGCCGCAGCCGAAAGTATTCCGCCAACGTGAGGTAGCTGCCTTTCTCCCGGAATGCGACAGGGTCGAGGTCGAGCGTGCGCGCCATGTGTTCGATCAACGCGCTCCACGGTGGCAGGCCCAGGCTCATCGACACGCCGGCACCGACAAAGAGCACAAGCTGGTCGTGTTCGTAGGCGGCCTGCAGGGCTTCAAGTCTCGCGGTCATTGTTTGAAGCCAAGGCAAACCCGGTACCCGAGGGCTTGGCAGGCCGGCGACGGTTTTGCGGGCATGGACGACGCGTGCAACTGCCCATCGTTTCCGCGGTTCGAGACGTTGCTGGACAATGGCAAAATTACGCTTGCGTGCTAATTTTGCGTGCTAGCGCGTGTACCGCGCCGGACCAGTGGCGTATTTTCGGCATTGGCGGGGCCAGGCCCATCCAAAGCAATTGCAGCCTGCCGAGCGCTGCCCCTCCGGACCGTCCATCGTGCCAACTCCATCCGATGCCCACCATCCTGCGACCGCTGCCGTTGCCGCAGCCGCCGATGCCAATGCGGGGGCGCTGCCGGGTTCCGCCAACCATCTCTACCTGAAGCAGTGGGTCGCAATGGCCTCGGTCTGGTCGTTCATCATCCTGGTGTTGACCGTGCACCTGCTCAACCAGCGTGAGAAGGCCATTTCCGCCGAACGCGATCGGCTCGGCACCCAGGCCCGGGTCATCGCGGAAAACCTGGATCGGCAGCTGCGCGGCGCCAACGGTGCGCTCGCCGGCCTGCGGTACGAGCTGGTGACGGGTGACCACCACGAACCTGGACTAAAGACGGCGCCCCAACGGTTGAAGGTGCTGAGCGACGCCATGCCGGGAGTGCGGTCGATGGCGGTCATGAATGCCGAGGGCACGGTGGTCGACGCCGACCGCAAGGACCTGATCGGCCGCAACTTCAAAGCCTCGCAGACGTTTATCGTGCCGGCTGCCGAGCTCGACACGACCCGGCTGTATGTATCGCCGCCGTTCAAGTCGCCGGTCTCGGGGGTCACCATCAGCCTCGGCAAGGTCATGCTGGACGACCGGGGTGCGTTCGCCGGCGTCGTGCTGGCGTCGCTCGACCCCGAATATTTCGACACGCTGATGCGCTCGGTGTTCTATGCGCCCGACATGGACGCGGCCATCGTGCACGGTCGAGGCAAGGTGGTGGTGGTTGTGCCCCCCGATGCCGCCCTGTTGACCACCGAGGCCGGCGGGCCCGGTTCGGCCTTCGCCCGCCACCTCGAGTCAGGCCAGCCGGCGAGCCTGTATGAAGGCACCGGCGGCACGGCCAGGCCGCTCGAGCAGAGGATGGTCGCCTCGCGCACCATCCAGCCTGATGAGCTGAACATGAACCAGCCGCTGGTCATCACCATCAGCCGGTTGCAGTCGCAGGTCTACGCGCCCTGGTACGGCGAAGTGACGGCCACCTCGCTGATGGCAGCGTTGACCATGGCCGCGTCGGTGGCAATTCTGGCCGCCAGCCAGCGCCGCCGGCGCGCTTTGGAGTTGATGCGCGCATCGGTACTCAGCCTGCAGGCCGAGAGTGCGCGGCGCTTCGAATTCGGCCTGGAGGGCGCCGACCTGGGCCTGCTCGACGTCGACATGGATCAAGGCCGGCTTACCGTCAACAGCCGGCAGGCGCTGATGATGGGTTTCGAGGCCCACGACACGAGTCACCCGGCGAAGACCTGGCAGCACCGCATCCACCCGGAAGACTGGCCACTGGTGCGTGCCCACTTCGCCGCGCTGCTCGACGGTCGGGCCGAGTCGTTCAAGATCGAGCACCGCATGCTGCGTCGCGACGGCCACGCCATCTGGGTTTTCAGCCAGACCCGCGTGATGGCGCGCGCCGCCGACGGCCGGGTCACCCGCGTGCTCGGCACGCACCTCGACATCTCGGGCCGCAAGGCGGCCGAGGCCGAGCTGCACACCACCTTGAAGCGGTTCGAGCTGGCGATGAAGTGCGGCAGCGTCGGCCTCATGGACTGGGACGTGACCACCGACCAGCTGGTGCTGAACGCCCAGGCGCGCGAAACCCTTGGCCTGACAGACGCCGTCGAGATGCGGATGGACGGCCTGAAGGCGATGCTGCACCCAGACGACGCCCGGCGTGCGGCCGGGGCATTCGGCCAGCTGCTGGCCGACCCCGAGTTCGACTACAACCTCGAGTTTCGCGCCCGCCATGCGCGCGGCCGGTACATCTGGCTGCATGCCCGGGCCGAAGTGGTTGACCGCCTGCCCGACGGCCAGCCCGCCCGGGTCATGATGACCTACCGCGACGTCAGCGCACGGGTCGCCTCCGAACTCAAGCTGCGCGAAGTGAACGAGCAGCTCGCGCAGCTGTCGCTCACCGATGCCCTGACCGGCGTCGCCAACCGCCGCCGCTTCGACCAGACGCTCCAGGCCGAATGGGCCCGCTGCGCCCGGTCCCGCAGCCCGATCGCGCTGCTGATGATCGACATCGACTACTTCAAGCGCTACAACGACCACTACGGCCACCAGGGCGGCGACGAATGCCTGCGCCTGGTCGCCAGCGTGCTGGCCAACTGCGCGCGGCGCCCCGACGAACTGCTGGTGCGCTATGGCGGCGAGGAATTCGGTGTGTTGATGTTCGGCGCCGAGCTCGCCGAAGCGTTGAAGCTGGCCGAGCGCTGCCTTGAGGCGCTTCGCAGGGCCGCCATTCCGCACGCGGCATCGACGCTGGGAAGCCATGTCACGCTCAGCATCGGCGTGCACAGCATGGTGCCGGGGCCGGGCGAGGCCGCGGCTGTGCTGGTGCGGCGGGCCGACGAGGCGCTGTACGCAGCCAAGGCCACCGGACGGGCCCGCGCCTGCCCGTCGCCAGAGGCCGGTGGCACCAGCGGCACCAGCGCAACGGTCGGCACGGGCGGCACGGGCGGCACGGGCGCTGGCGGTCTGGCCGAACGCAGCGGCGAACGGTAGGCACAGGCGACGTCGCGCCTCGCGCAGGACGGCATTCGGCGACACCTTCGCAGACGACCCCTGCGCCCTGCGTCGAGGGCACTGAACCACCGGTGTACAGCGCTCTGCCAGCCTGGGCCGTTGGCTGCCGCGGGCGGCAAATAAGAGGCCAGCGCGTCAGGCCCTGCCGGGCTTTATCCGACCACTCGCGTGGCCGTCGCGTCCAGGCGCGGCGGTGTCTCGAAGGTGTGGAACGGCGCGGGGGAGGGCACTTCCCATTCCAGCCCTTCTGCGCCTTCCCACGGGCGGGCCGCGGCCGGGCGGCCTCGGCCGCGCAGTGCTGGCAAGACCACAAACAAGACGAAATACGCCTGTGTCAGGCCAAAGGCGAAGGCGCCCAGGCTGGCCACCGCGTTGAAGTCGGCGAACTGCATGGGGTAGTCGGCATACCGGCGCGGCATGCCGGCCAGCCCCAGGAAGTGCAGCGGAAAGAACGCGACGTTGAAGCTCACCAGCGACACCCAGAAATGAATCTGGCCGCGGGTTTCGCTGTACATCACGCCGGTCCACTTCGGCGCCCAGAAATAGTAGCCGGCGAACATTGCGAAGAGCGAGCCGGCCACCAGCACATAGTGGAAGTGCGCCACCACGTAGTGCGTGTCCTGCAGCTGGATGTCGATGGGCGCGATCGACAGGATCACGCCGGTGAATCCCCCCAGTGAGAAAACGAAGATGAAGCCGATGGCGAACAGCATCGGCGTCTCGAAGCTCAGCGAGCCGCGCCACATGGTGGCCACCCAGTTGAACACCTTCACCCCGGTGGGCACGGCCACCACCATGGTCGCGTACATGAAGAACAGCTGGCCCGTGACCGGCATGCCGGTGGTGAACATGTGGTGCGCCCAGACGATGAACGACACCAGGGCAATGGCCGAGGCCGCGTACACCATCGAGGTGTAGCCGAACAGCGTCTTGCGCGAGAACGCCGGCACCACGTGGCTGATGATGCCGAAGGCCGGCAGGATCATGATGTACACCTCCGGGTGGCCGAAGAACCAGAAGATGTGCTGGAACATGACCGGGTCGCCACCGCCGGCGGGGTTGAAGAAGGTGGGGCCGAAGTGCCGGTCGGTCAGCGTCATCGTGACCGCGCCGGCCAGCACCGGCATCACCGCGATCA
>JAQGNA010000096.1 GCA_028292075.1 Rhodoferax sp.
TGTTGCATGCGGGGAGTATACGCATTGAGTAATTCGAAGCTTGCTCAATGCGTATATTCTCGTCTCCTTCCAATTTGCAGCGGTGCCCACTGCCGCGCGCTCGGCCCCGACCGGGCTGCCGCCGCCCCCGCCATCGCTCAGGCCATCGCTCAGGCCGTCTTTCGCAGCGTCACATGGGTCGCTGCGCGCAGGCCACCGACGGTTTCGACACAGCGGTAGCCCAGCGCCCGCAGGTCGATGCCCTGCAGCAGGTGTTCGCCCTGGCCCAGCAGGACCGGCGCGATCGACAACTGCATTTCGTCGATCAACCCCGCCTGAAGGTATTGACGGACGGTGGCCACACCGCCGCCGATGCGCACGTCCAGCGCCCCCGCGGCCGCTCGCGCCTGTGCCAGGGCGGCATGGATCCCTTCGGTGACGAAGTGAAAGACGGTGCCGCCTTGCATCTCGAGTGGGGCGCGGGCGTGGTGGGTCAGCACGAACACCGGCACACGGTAGGGCGGCTCATCGCCCCACCAGCCTTTCCACTCGTCGTCGGGCCAGGGGCCGCGGACCGGGCCGAACATGTTGCGGCCCAGGATCCACGCGCCGACGCCGGCCATGGCACGTTCGCCGACGTCGTTGTCCACGCCGGTTTCCCCCGCCGCCTGCCCGTGCATCCGCTGGAAACTGCGGGTGTGGAAGAACCAGTCGACCATTTCCTTCCCGCCGACGCCGAGCGGGTTGCCCAGGTCCTGCGACGGGCCGGCGCCATAGCCGTCGAGCGACAGGGAAAAACAATTGACGCGTACCTTGGGCATGAGGGTCTCCAGCAGGGCTCGACGGTGTTGCGGCTGGTGTTGCGGGCGGTGTTGCAGGCGGTGCTGCGGTGATGCGTGTTGCGGCTCACTGCATCGAATGCAGGCCGATCATGTTGCCTTCGGTGTCGACCGCCAATGCGGCAAAGCCATATTGACCGATCGAGAACTTCGGCTTGAACAGTTGCCCCCCGGCAGCCTCCACCCGGCCGGCCTCGACGGCGCAGTCCTTGCACATGAAGTAGATGATGATGCTGCTGCCGCCGCCCGACGGGCCGCCTTCCATCTTGACCAGGGCGCCCGAGCAGCCGTGGCTGTCGTCCATGGGCCCGGGAAAGGCCAGCAATTGCAGTGTGTTGTCCGGCGCCGGAAGCGACGCCATCTCGAATTCGAAAACCGCCTCGTAGAACGCCTGGGCGCGGCCCAGGTCCTGCACATAGATTTCGAACCAGCCGACAGGTTTGCTTTGCATTGGGAGTCTCCGTTGGATTGACGGGGCAAGCCGGATTGGCTCACCCACGCGACGAAGCATGCGCCCCGAAATCGACAACCCCTGCCTGAGCGTTGCTGCAGATTTGTATCAACTTGCGGTCCGCCGTGTGACGGTCAGGGTCTACGGCAGAAAGCCCGGGCCTCGCGAGAGGCACCGGGCTTGGCTGGACGGGATCCGCAGAAGGTCCGCAGGTTCAGGATGGGTCTTTGGACCGGGTCTTGGCCACAGCGCTGAAGATGCCGATGCCCAGCAGGATCAAGGCGCCGATGCCGATGTACAGGTGCGGCACGCCGGCCACCGCGGCAGCCCAACCGAGGCCTCCGAGGAAAAGAACGAAACCGACCATGTAGAGAGCGAATGACATTGTTTTTCTCCGTTGACTTGATGCGCAAAGTTTGCGTGACAGCAGGCCAAGGGCCCATCGGCCGGCTGCCTGTCGTGTTGTAGGCGCACGACCATTGGCACCGACAGCCCGCCAGTCGTCGCGTGGGGCGGAAAAAGAGGCAAAAGAAACCCCGGCAGCCTTCGCAGGGTGCCGGGGTTTTGTGGGCGCCTTCGACCTCGCGGGTTGGCCGGTCAGGCGCTGAAGAACTTCTTCAGACGATCGGTCCAGCTTTCGCCGGTGGGCGAATGCTTGCCGCCACCCTTCTTGAGCGACTCCTCGAGCTCGCGCATCAGCTTGCGCTGGTGCTCCGTGAGCTTGACGGGCGTCTCCACCGTGATGTGGCAGTACAGGTCGCCAGGGTAGCTGTCGCGCACGCCCTTGATGCCCTTGCCACGCAGGCGGAACTGCTTGCCGGCCTGGGTGCCTTCGGGAATGTCGATGGCCGCCTTGCCTTGCAGCGTGGGCACTTCGATCTCGCCACCGAGCGCCGCGGTGATGAAGCTCACCGGCACGGAGCAGTGCAGATCGCCGCCGTCGCGTTCGAAGATGTCGTGCTTCTTCAGGCGAATCTCGATGTAGAGGTCGCCCGACGGGCCGCCGTTCGAGCCGGGTTCACCGTTGCCGACGCTGCGGATGCGCATGCCGTCGTCGATGCCGGCGGGAATCTTCACCTCCAGCGTCTTCTGCTTCTTGATCTTGCCCTGGCCCGCGCACGCGACGCAGGGCTCGGGAATGATCTTGCCCGCGCCACGGCAGGTGGGGCAGGTCTGCTGCACGCTGAAGAAGCCCTGGCGCATCTGCACCGTGCCGGCACCGGCACAGGTGGTGCAGGTCTTGGCCTGCGTGCCGGGCTTGGCGCCGCTGCCGTGGCAGACATCGCAGCTGTCCCAGGTGGGGATGCGGATCTGTGCGTCCTTGCCGCGGGCGGCTTCCTCGAGCGTCACTTCCATGGCGTAGCTGAGGTCGCTGCCGCGGAACACCTGGCGCCCGCCGCGCGCACCGGCACCGCCGCGGGCCTGGCCGAACATGTCGCCGAAGATGTCGCCGAAGGCCTCCGCAAAACCGCCGAAGCCTTCCTGGCCCGGGCCGCCGCGCATGTTCGGGTCCACCCCGGCATGGCCGTACTGGTCGTACGCCGCGCGCTTCTGCGGGTCGGAAAGCATCTCGTAGGCTTCCTTGGCGTCCTTGAATTTTTCTTCGGACGCCTTGCCGCCATCACCCTGGTTTCGGTCGGGGTGATGCTTCATCGCAAGCTTGCGATAAGCCTTCTTGATTTCTTCCTCGCCGGCGTTTTTCGGAACACCGAGAGTTTCGTAATAGTCTTTTTTAGACATGGGTATGAGAGGGGCTGGGTAGAACACAAACGCCGCGTTGATCCACCCTGAGGTGGTTCAACGCGGCGACCAAGGCATTGCCCCGGGCTTAGCCCTTCTTGACTTCCTTGACCTCGGCGTCCACCACGTTGTCGTCCGAGGCCTTTGCGCCACCAGCGGACTCCGTGCTGCCAGCCTGGCCGCCAGGTGCCGCGCCAGCCGGGCCGGCGCCGCCGCCGTCAGCAGCCTGCTTGGCCTGCATGTCGGCGTACATCTTCTCGCCGAGCTTCTGGCTGACGGTCATGAGTGCGGTGGTCTTTTCCTCGATCGCGGCCTTGTCTTCACCCTTCAGGGCTTCTTCCAGGTCCTTGACCGCGGATTCGATGGCCGTCTTCTCGGCGGCGTCGATCTTGTCGCCGTATTCGGCCAGGTTCTTCTTGACACTGTGCACGCCGGCTTCGCCCTGATTGCGGGCCTGCACCAGTTCGAGCTTCTTCTTGTCGTCGGCCGCGTTCAGTTCGGCGTCCTTCACCATCTTCTGGATTTCTTCTTCCGACAAACCGGAATTCGCCTTGATGGTGATCTTGTTTTCCTTGCCGGTGCCCTTGTCCTTGGCGCCGACGTGCAGGATGCC
>JAQGNA010000736.1 GCA_028292075.1 Rhodoferax sp.
GTTCATAGCCTTCGGACGACAGCTGCGGCAGTTTCAGCGGGCGCCCGAGCCGCTTGGACAACCACTGCACCAGATGCTCCTGCTGCGCCGCCGCCACCTCCACGGGGTGCCGCACCTCGGGCGCGTAGACCACATGCGCTACCACCGCCTGGCGTGCAAACGCCGCCGGCGTGGCCCTGGCATCGCGGGCCGCAAGCACGGCCGATGCGGCTGACGAGCCACCTGCGGGCGCCATGCCACGCCCCCACCAGCCGGCGCCAAAAGCAAGCAACACGCCCGCCGCCATGCCGCCCCAGCGCCACCAGGCATCGGTCTGCTGGCGCGACTGCGTGGTGCGCCGCACGGCATCGGCCAAGGTCGGCGGCAGCGGCTCGTTCAGCAGCGATGCGTGCAGCCCGCGCAGGCGGTCGCGCTGGGCCTGCCAGTCGGCACGCAGCGCGGCGGCCGCGGGGTCGCGCAACAGCCGGGATTCGACCGCGGCGGCTTCCGCGGGTGCAAGCCGGCCGTCCACCAGGCGGTGCAGTTCGTCGTGCGACACCAGGGGTGCGGCGTGGCCGGATGGCGAGGATGCGCGGGAGTCCATGGCGGGATCGAGAGGATCGGAAGGGTCCTGGGGAACAAGCGGGTCGTTCATTTGAGGCGCCTCAGCACCGCGGGGGCGGATGCGGCAGAGAGAGGCACCTCCGTTGGCGCCGGCGTGGCTTCGCGGGCGACGCCCTCGCCGGTGGCCAGCTTGCGCGAAGCCGTCGAGGTGGACGAGGTGGGCGAGGCGGTGCCCTGGCCAGGCTCGCCGCCGTCCATCAGTTCGCGCAAGCGGATGCGGGCCCGTGACAGCCGGGACATCACCGTGCCGAGGGGCACGTTGGTGATCCTGGCCACCTCGGCATACGACAAGTCTTCAAGGCAGACCAGCAACAGCACCGCCCGCTGGTCGGGTGGCAGGCGCAATAGGCAGCGCTGCAGATCGAGCGACGCGTCCACGCCGGCGTCCGGGGCGCTCAGCAGCTCGGCCGCATCGTCGATGTCGACCAGCCCTGCAGCGCCCGGCTGGCGCGACTGGTAGCGCAGCTGGTTCGCAAACAGGTTGTGCATCAGCGTGAACAGCCAGGCCCGCAGATCGCTTCCCACCAGCCAGAGCCGCCACTTGCTGCAGGCCCGCTCCAGCGTGTCCTGCACCAGGTCGTCCGCCGCCCAGGCGTCCCCCGTGAGCACCCGCGCATAGCGGCGCAAACCGGGGATGTGGTCGATCAGGGGTTGGCGGTTCACGGTTCAGGGCGGCATGAGGGGTGCGGGGAAGTCACCAGGCTGGGACATCGTACGCCCGGCATCGATATCGTGAAGGGACATCGCTGAACCGCCGGCGTCACGCACCGAGCCAACCTGGGGCGCGCCAAAGGCTACTGCTTGATCAGGTGCCAGCTGCCGCCGACGCCGTCGCCGGTCTTGTCGCCGGCCTTGCTGTCCTTGGCCCAGTAGTACAGCGGCTTGCCCTTCATGGCCCACTGCTTCTTGCCGTCGTCGCGCGTGACCACGGTGTAGTCGCCATCGTCCTTGTCGCTGTCGGCGGCCATGAGCGGCGGCCAGTTGGTGGCGCACTGGCCGTTGCAGACCGACTTGCCGGCGGTGTCCTTGTCGAAGGTGTAGAGCGTCATGCCGTTCGGGCCGACCAGCACGCTGTCGGCGGCCATGGCGGGTGCGGCCGAGGCCAGGTGGGCGCTGCCGAGCAGGGCGGCGGCGACAGCGAAAGTGGCGAGAAATTTCATGGAATGCTCCTTGTGGTTGGTGTCTTGGCAACGAACGGTGCAGCCGGTGCGGGATGGCCGCAGCTTCGGCAACGCAGGCATCCGAGGCCTGCCCTCCATGAACACCGGCCTGGCCCGGTTTATTCCGCCGCACCTCGAATATTTTTCACACCCATGGCGCCGGCGCTGGCGGGCTCAGCGGCCGAGCTGGCGCAGCAACCCCGGCTCGACGATCTCGATCCAGTAGCCGTCGGGGTCGCGGATGAAGGCCACGTCTTTCATCTTCCCCTGTTCGGGGCGCTTCACGAACGGCACCCCGTTGTCGTCGAACCACCGGACGGCGGCGGCCAGGTTAGGCACCGAGAAGCAGATGTGGCCGAAGCCCTGCGGCTGGGCATTTCCATCGTGGTAGTGAAAGGCAGGGTCGTCCTCCGTGCCCCAGTTGTGCGTCAGCTCCAGCAGGCCGCGCTGGGCGAAGGTCCAGGCGGTGCGGTCGCCCACCTCGGCCGGGGCCTCGGCGCCCTCCTCTGGTCGGTGCAGGAAGTAGAGCGAAAACTTCATCTCGGGAAAATCGAGCTTGCGCAACAGCCGCATGCCCATCACCCGGGTGTAGAAGTCGAGGGCCACACGCGGGTCCTTCACCCGCAGCATGGTGTGGTTGAGCACGAAGCCCCGGGCGGCTTCTGCGACATCGGGGCTCACGCCCGGTTCGGATTCGGTAGCGAAGGGCATGGAAGCGGATCCTCTCGGAGAAGTCGAGAACGCAGGCGGGAACGTGGCGGCGCCGGGCACGCAGGGCACGCCGGGCGGATCGGGCGGATCGGGCGGGTCGGATCGGCGCAGACGCGGTGTCAGCGCAAGGACCCGCCCACCGCCACCAGCGGCTTGGGGGGTTGGGTCCGCACCGGCTCGATCGTCCGGGGCGGCCCGGCCTGCGGCGCCAGCTCGCCCGGCGACTGGGGGAGTCGCTGCTCCGCGCTCATCAGGCAGCGGCGGAGGTAGCGCATGCTGGTCACGCGCAGGAACGACGCGAAGTTCGGCACCTCGCCGCGGTGCGCCAGGATCTCGTCATGGAAGGTGGCGATCAGCGCGTTGGTGGTGCAGCCCTGTTCCTCGGCCATTTCGGCCAGGATGTCCCAGACCATGTTCTCCAGGCGGATGCTGGTGAGCACATGGCGGATGCGCACGGTGCGGGAGCGCTGCTCGTACTGGATCGGATCGGCCTTCACGAAATATTCGCACATGCTGTTCTCCGGGGGTGGGAAGTTGGGAATGGTGTGCAGGAGACCGGGCTTTCAGATCGCGCGCTGGGTCATCTGCTGCGCGATGTAGTCGGCCTGGCGGATCGCCAGCGTGACGATCGTGAGCGTCGGGTTCTCCGCGCCGCCGGTGGTGAACTGGCTGCCGTCGCTGACGAACAGGTTGGGAATGTCGTGGGTTTGTCCCCACTGGTTGACCACGCCGTCCTGCGGGCGGGCGCTCATGCGGCTGGTGCCCATGTTGTGGGTGGAGGGGTACGGCGGCGTGCGGAAGGTCTTGATGGCGCCGGCCGCCCGGTGCAGGCGCTCGGCCTGAGTGAAGGCATGGTTGCGCATGGCGATGTCGTTCTCGTGGTCGTCGAAGTGCACGTTCGGCACGGCGTTGCCCCATTGGTCCTTGACGGCCTCGTTCAGCGTGACGCGGTTGCTCTCGCGGGGCATGTCCTCGCCGACGATCCACATGCCGGCCAGGTTGGTGTAGTGGTCCATCCACCAGGCGAACTCCGGGCCCCAGCCGCCCGGGTTCAGAAAGGCCGCCATGAAGGGAATTCCCAGCGCCAGCGTCTCCAGCTCGTAGCCGCCGACGAAGCCGCGGGCCGGGTTGTTGACCGCCTCGTCACGCACGATGCCGGCCATGGTGGTGCCGCGGTACATGTTCACCGGCTGCTTGAAGGCCGAATAGACCGAGCCGGTCATGTGGCGCATGTAGTTGCGCCCCACCTGCCCCGACGAATTGGCCAGGCCGTCCTTGAACAGGTTGGAGGCCGAGAGCAGCAGCAGGCGCGGCGTCTCGATCGAATTGCCGGCCACACAGACGATGCGTGCCTTCTGCCGCTGGGTCTTGCCGTCGCGGTCGAAATAGACCACGCCGGTGACCTTGCCCGCGGCGTCGTGTTCGATGCGCGACACATGCGACTCCGGCCGGATCTCGAAGTTGCCGGTGGCCTCGGCCTTGGGGATTTCGGTGTAGAGCGTGGACCACTTCGCGCCGCTCTTGCAGCCCTGGAAGCAGAAGCCCAGCTGCATGCAGCGGCCACGGTCGTCGCGGGGCTCGCTGTTGATCGCCATGTTGCCGGTGTGCACTTCCTTGTAGCCGAGCCGGGTGGCGCCCGCATGCATCACCTTGAAGTTGTTGTTGCCGGGCAGCCCGGGGATGCCGCTGGTGCGCGTCACGCCCATCTTGGATTCGGCCTTTGCGTAATAGGGCTCGAGGTCTTTCAGGGTGATGGGCCAGTCGAGCAGGTTGGCGCCCTTGACGTCGCCGTACACCGTGCGCGTGCGGAACTCATGCGCCTGCAACCGCAGCGAGGCGCCGGCCCAGTGGGTGGTGGTGCCGCCCACGGTCTTGCAGATCCAGGCCGGCAAGCCGGCGAAATCCTTGGCCACCCGCCAGCTGCCCGAGGTGGTGCGCTTGTCGAGCCAGGCCAGCTGACTGAACGACTTCCATTCGTCGTTGACGAAGCTGGCATTCGACTGCGTGCCGCCCGCCTCCAGCACCACCACCTTGATGCCCTTCTGGCAAAGCTCGTTGGCGAGCGTGCCACCGCCCGCGCCCGAGCCGATCACCAACACCACCGAATCGTCGTCCAGTTCGAATTTAGCCATGTCTGTCTCCGTGGAATGTTCTTGTCGTCAGGGCGCTGCGGCGCATTGCGGGCCACAGCGTCAGCGGGCCATCAACCCATGTATGGCGGCGGGCTGGCCGCGGCCGACGGCGAGGGCAGCCACTTCAGGTCCTGAAAGCCGCGGGTGATGTAGCCGCCCTTCTCCCAGGCCGACCCGGGGTAGCCGAAGACGGCATAGGCCATTTCGTTGTCGTAGAGCGAAGTGACGCATTGGCCACGCACCAGGTTGAAGAAGGGCTTGCCTTCCATGCCGAGCACCACCTCTTCGCGCTTGCGGAGCGTGGCATTGGCAAAGCTGCCGCCGGCGGAGCGGTCCAGCGCGGCAATGCCTTCGCGCAGCAGTCCGGCCGTGGCGGGATCTGCCGTGGCCTTGGCATCGAGGTCCTTGGCCAGCAGCGCGTACACGGCATCGGGCAGCTTCTGGTGGGGAAACAGCACCCGGCCCATGGCCATGAGCGCGCCGCCATCACTGGCCGAGAGGCTTTGGAGTTCAAGCGCCCAGGCGGTGGACGGCGCCAGGCTCGCCAGCAGCGTGCAGGTGGCCAGCGTTCCGAACAGCTGGCCGCTGCCCTTGAGGAAATCACGCCGGACCAGCGGCAATGCGGGCCGGTGCATGGCCTCGCCGTCGACACCAGGACCGCCGGGCGCAGGGCGCCGCTGTGCAATGGGAATGACCCGCATGTTTGT
>JAQGNA010000758.1 GCA_028292075.1 Rhodoferax sp.
CCAGGCCGGTGCTGCTGGCCACCTGCGCGCCGACCACCGCCTGCATCGGCTGCGTCCACACCGCGCCATGGGCCAGCGTCGCGCCGTAGTGGGCCGCGTAGTCGGCGTTGGTGCCTACGATGCGAAAACCGCGGAAGGTATCGCCCAGGCTGATGGGGATCAGCTTGGCGACGCGCGGATCACGCGCCACCTCTTGCACCGCCGCCAGTGGAATGTTGCCGGTGGGCACGTCGATGTGGAACACGCCGGCCAGGATCAGCTGCATGGCGCTGCCCTTGGCGCCGATCACCGCGTCGATGCCCGCCAGGTCGCGGTCGAAGGCGCGGTCCATCTGCGTGCTTGCCAGCCAGACGAAGGTGATGGAGGCAAGGCCCAGCGCAAGCAGCAGCAGATTCTGGCTCGCGGCCAAGGGGCGCGACCACAGGTAGCGGAAAGCGATGGCGACCGTCTTCATGGGGCCGCCGCCAGTGCCTGGAGCCGGCAGCCGAGCGCGTGGGGCAATGCGGCTGCCACGCGGCCGTCGTGCGTTGCGATGACCAGCGTGGCGCCGCATTGCATTGCACAGGCCGAGAGCAGCGCCAGCGCCCCGGCGGCGGCATCGTCGTCAAGGCTCGCGGTCGGTTCGTCGGCCAGAATCACCTTGGGCGACAGCAGCAACGCGCGGGCCAAGGCCACCCGCTGCGCCTGCCCGCCCGACAGCTGGCTGGGCCGGCGCTGCGCCAGCTCGGCCAGGCCCAGCGCGGCCAAGGTGCGGTCGACCGCGTCGGGGTCATTGGGTGCGCCGGCCGCCCACTGCGCGAGGGCCAGGTTCCCGGCCACCGTCAGTGCCTCGCTCAGGTGCAGCTTCTGCGGTAAAAAACCCACCGCGCGGGCCCGCCAGGCGTCGCCGGCCGACTGGGTTAACCCAGCGAGGTTTTGCCCGGCCACCTCGATGGCGCCGGCACCAGGGCGCAGCAGCGCCGCGGCGAGCGCCAGCCAGGTGGATTTGCCAGCGCCCGATGGCCCCTTCAGCAGCAAGACGGCGCCCTGCGGCACGTCCACATCGGGGAACCGGATCTCGGTGCCGGCGCGGAACCGATAGACGAGGCCAGTAGTGCGGATCATGCGGGCTGGGCCAGCGGCTCCGGGCCGGCGGTGGCGCAGTCGGCGCAGACGCCCCGCACGGCGAAGTCCATGCTCATGCCCTGGTAACCCAGGGCCTGCAACGCGGCCAACGCCGATTGAGCGGCTTTTTCGAGGTCGTTGGCGCTGCCCTGCAGCGCACCGGCCAGCGGACTGTCGCGGTGGCAGCTCTGGCATTCGAAATGCGGAATGGCGTGCACGCTGGTCGGCATGGCCTGGTAGCGGCGCACCCGGCTCGCGTCGACCCGGCACAACAGCAGGCCGACCTGCGTCAGGCGGTCGATCAGGCGGTACAGCGTGACGCGGTCGAGCGTTGCGCCGCTGCCCTGCCCCTCGGCGACGCCCGTCAGCGCCGCCTGCAACTGCGCGTGGGTGTAGCTGGTTTCGGGATGCGCCAGCAGCCAGCCGAGCACCACCCTCGCCGCAGCCGTGCGGCGCAGGCCGTGGGCGGCCAGCAGCGTGTCGATCGGATCGGCGGCAACTGTTGCAGACACTGGGCGTTCGCGCGGCGTGGAGTTGGACATTGGCGTGCTGAAGGAAGGCGGAAAGGGGAAAGCGGCGGGCTCGCTGATTTTTGCGCGAGAAATGGAATAACGCAACAAGGTTGCATTAGAATTTACCGCAATCGAGTTGCATTATCAGCGCAACAAACCCTTCCGCCTGCAACTTTCCGAAACTGCCCCGACGTCTGAAAGTAAAGATGCCGTCCCGTTCCCCTGAAGTATCTTCCCGCCTGCGAAGCCCCGGTCTGCTGGGATGGTCGGCCTGGCGCCGTGTTCTCTTGGTCCTGCCCGTGGTCGCCGTGCTGTGGCTGGCGGTGGCATGGGCCAGCGTCGAGGTTGCGGCATGGTGAGCTTCGAAGACCTGACCGTCAGCTACCGCCAGCACCCGGCACTGCACCATGTCTCGGGGCGGCTGGCGCGCGGCTCGCTCACCGCGGTGGTCGGCCCGAACGGCGCCGGCAAGAGCACGCTGCTCAAGGCGGCCGTGGGCCTTTTGCGCTGCGCGCCGGGCTCGGTGCGGGTGGCCGTGCCGCCTGAACGCGTGGCCTACCTGCCGCAGTTGGCCGAGATCGACCGCGGATTTCCCCTGCGGGTGCGCGACTGCGTGCTGCTGGGCTGCTGGCCCCGCACCGGCGCCTGGGGCGGCGTGGACGCGGCGCAGTGGCGTGCGGTCGATCAGGCACTGGCCGAGGTCGGCCTGGCGGACTTTGGCGACCGCCCCATCGGCAGCCTTTCGACCGGCCAGTTGCAGCGCGTGTTGTTCGCCCGGCTCATGGTGCAGGACGCCGAACTCATCCTGCTCGACGAGCCTTTCAACGCCATGGACAGCAAGACGATGGCCACCCTGCTCGCTCTGGTGCGGCGATGGCACCACGAAGGCCGTACCGTGGCAGCGGTGCTGCACGACGACGCGCTCGTGCATGCGCATTTTCCCGAGACCGTGCTGCTGGCCCGCGAATGCATCGCCTGGGGTCCGACGGCCGAGGTCATGACCCGCGAACGGCTGGCACTGGCCCGGGGCATGGCCGAGGCCTGGGACGAACAGGCCGAGCTCTGCACCGCGCCCCGGCCACTGCCGACGCGGGCCGCCGTGGGTGCCACGCGATGATGGACACCCTGCTGGCCGCATCGCACGGGTTCTTCAACCTGGCGGTGGCCCCCTTTGCCGAATTCGCCTTCATGCGCCGGGCGCTGGTGGCCACCCTGGCTTTGTCGCTCAGCGCTGCGCCGCTGGGCGTGTTCCTGACGCTCCGACGCATGAGCCTGATCGGCGATGCGCTGAGCCATGCCATCCTCCCGGGGGTGGCCATCGGCTTCATGCTGTTCGGCCTGTCGCTCTCGGCCATGGCGATCGGTGGCGTGGTGGCCGGCATGCTGGTCGCGGGCGCGGCCGGCTTCATCAGCCGCGCCACCGCCCTGAAGGAGGATGCGAGCCTGGCCGCCATCTACCTCATGGCGCTGGCCCTCGGTGTGACGCTGATTTCCGGCCACGGCAGCCAGCTGGACCTGCTGCACATCTTGTTTGGCAGTGCGCTGGGGGTTGACGGGCCCGGCCTGCGGCTGGTGGCCGCGGTGGCCAGCCTGAGCCTGCTGCTGATGGCCGCCGCCTACCGTGGCCTGGTGCTCGAAAGCTTCGACCCGGTGTTCCTCGCCGCCGCCGGTCGAAGGAGGCCGGCGCCGTGGGTCTGGCAACAGGGCTTTCTCATGCTGGTGGTCATCAACCTGGTGGCCGGGTTCCAGACGCTGGGCACCCTGATGGCCGTGGGCCTGATGATGATTCCCGCCGTTTCGGCCCGCTTGTGGCACGACACCCTTCCAGCGCAGCTGGCCAATGCCAGCCTGCAGGCCATGCTGGCGGGCACCGTGGGGCTGCTGGCGTCCTACCACCTCGACACGCCGTCGGGCCCCACCATCATCGGCTGTGCCGGCGCGCTCTACCTTGGCTCGCTGGTCATCGCCCCGGGCGGATGGCTGCCGCGGCGCGTCACGCGACGGCACCGGCTGGCCTGATCGAATCGTTCCACGCTTTCGCGCTTTCACGCTTTCTCTTTTCATCCCCTTTGCCCAAGGAAATTCATGAACATGAACCGACTGATCCTCAAACTCCTGGCGCCGTTCGCTGCCGTTGTGCTTTGGGGGAGCGCCCTGGCGGCGGAGCCCCTGCCCGTCACCGCCAGCTTCAGCATTCTTGGTGACCTGGTGCGCGTGGTGGGTGGCGACCGGGTCGCCGTCACCACGCTCGTTGGACCGGAAGAAGATGCCCACGTCTTCGAGCCGAGGCCAGCCGATGCGCGCAACATCGTGCGCTCAAGGCTGTTGGTGCTGAATGGCCTGGGCTTCGAGCCCTGGGCGCAGAAGCTGGCCCGCTCGGCCGCGTTCAAGGGCACGACGCTGGTCGCCTCGAACGGCGTCAAGGCGCGCACACTGCCTGCCGAAAAAGGCCATGACCACAACCATGCCGATACCGACCCGCATGCCTGGCAGGACCCGACCAACGTCATGATTTATGTGCGGAACATCGCCGCCACCCTGAGCCAGCTCGACCCGGCCGGCGCTGCCAGCTTTCGCGTCAACAGCGACGCCTATGTGGCCGAGCTCCAAGCGCTGGACGCGTGGGCCCGCCAGCAGATTGCGCAGTTGCCCAAGGACAAGCGCCGGGTCATCACCTCGCACGATGCCTTCGGCTACTTCGCGGCGCACTACGGCCTCGAATTCCTAGCGCCGCAAGGTGTGTCGACCGACGCCGAGCCAAGCGCCAAGGCGGTGGCCGCACTGATCCGCCAGATCCAGCGGGAGAAGATCAGGGCGGTGTTCTTCGAGAACATGGGCAACCCCAAGCTGCTGGCCCAATTGAGCCGCGACGCGGGCGTCACGCCGGGCGCGGAGCTGTATGCCGATGCCTTGTCGGCACCGGGCAAGCCGGGCGCCACCTATCTGTCGATGATGCGCCACAACATTGGACAACTCACGGCAGGCATGCAGCAAAACTAGCCTGCCGGCCCGCGTCCAGCGCCCCCCGCGGCCTACTTCGCCAGCCGCGCGAAGGTCTTGCGGAACTTCGCCACCTTGGGGGCGGCCACCATCATGCAATAGCCCTGGTTCGGGTTCTTTGCGAAGAAGTCCTGGTGATAGTCCTCAGCTGGTGAATAGTTGCTGCGAGGCACAACCTCGGTGACCACGGGACGGCTGTAGGTCTTGCTCTCGGCGATCTCGCGCAGCACCGCCTGGGCCACGGCGGCCTGCTCCGGCGAGCTGGTGTAGATGCCGCTGCGGTACTGCGTGCCGGTGTCGTTGCCCTGGCGGTTCAGCGTCGTCGGATCATGGATCACGAAGAAAATCTGCAGGATCTCCTCCAGGCTGATCTCTTCAGGATTGAACTTCAGCTGCACCACCTCGTTATGGCCGGTGGTGCCGGTGCAGACCTGCTCGTAGCTCGGGTTCTGTACCTGGCCATTGGTGTAGCCGCTCTCCACGTCCTCGATGCCGCGCACGTTCACGAACACCGCCTCGGTGCACCAGAAACAACCGCCACCGAGCGTGATGGTCTCGAGGGTCTGCGTGGCTTTGGAGGCCGCGCTGGCGGAGTCAAGGGTGTCGATGGGATGAGTGGTGGAGGGAGTGGTGGTGGTGATGGTGGTGGTGGTGTCGTTTGGCATGGTCGGTGTTGTACTCTTTTTCGCCGCGGGCGGCTTGTACACTTTGAAAGCCCGCGCAGGCGGTCGTGGCCGGCGCGGTCGCGTTCATCCCACCTGCGCCCGAAACCACCAAAAACAAGCGGGCCGGCGAGCTGGCCCGCATCGCATTGGCACTTCAAGCCTTCACCGCCCGCCACGCACTGACCTGCCCCTGTACCTTGCAACTCGCCGAGCTCAAACCGATCCTCACCGCGCTGGCCTTGCCGCCCGCCGGCCCCCTGCTGCTGGCATGCGTCGGCTGGCTGCTGTTGCTGCGGCGCCGGCGCATCGGCCATGCCTTGATCGCGGTGTCCATCGGCGGTTTGTGGCTGCTCAGCTGCAATGCCGTCGCCATCGGCCTGGCGGCACAGCTGCTGCCGACAGCTACGGTGCTTGCGCCTGAAGGCGTCCGTTCCACGCTGAGGGCCAGGCAGACACAGGCCATCGTCGTGCTGGGCAGCGGTATCCTGCCCGCGGCTCCCGAATACGGACAGGCGCAGCCCACCGCCGATGCCGCTGCGCGGCTGCGCTATGGGGCGTGGCTGGCCCGGGAGAGCGACTTGCCGCTGGCCTTCGCAGGCGGCATCGGCTGGGCGGCTCAGGGCGAAGACATGCCGTCCGAAGGCGAGGTGTCGCGGCGCTTTCTTGAATCCGATTACGGTCTTGCCCTGCGGTGGGTGGACGACCAGTCGCGCGACACCTTCGAGAACGCCCGGCAGATGCGGACTGTGCTGGCGCGCGACGGTATCGACCGCATCGCCCTGGTCACCAGCAGCTGGCACATGCCGCGTGCGGTCACCGCCTTCGAACAGGCGGGCTTCGTGGTCCTGCCCGCGCCGACGGCTTTCAATGTGCCGCAGCAGCGCCCGCTGCTCGAATGGCTGCCCTCACTGCACGGGCTGCTGGGTTCACAACGGGTGCTGCGCGAATGGCTGGGGCTTGTGGTCGCGCGCCTCTGACGCCCCTCACCACCGCCACGGCCGCGTCCCCTGGCGACGGCGCTGTGCCAATTTGGCGACGCTCTGCCGCGGGCGCTTGGGCGCCCTCTAAAATAACCCGGTTTGTCCCCTTCGAACTCCCACACCATGACCACCCTCACCCCGCTCGAACAAGCCCGCTTCAACATGATCGAACAACAGATCCGCCCGTGGGATGTGCTGGAGCAGTCGGTGCTGGAGCAACTGGTGGTCGTCCGGCGCGAAGAGTTCGTGCCCACGGCCCAGCGGGCCTATGCCTTCGTCGACATGGAAACGCCGCTGCCGGGCGGCCAGGCCATGCTGTCGCCACGCGTCGAGGCCCGGGCCCTGCAAGATCTGCACGTCCAGAAACATGAGAAGGTGCTGGAAGTCGGCACCGGCTCCGGCTACATGGCGGCCCTGCTCGCCTACCGTGCCAAGCAGGTGCTGACGCTCGAGCTCCTGCCCGAACTGGTCGCACTGGCACGCGCCAACCTGCAGAAGGCCGGCTTCACCAATGTCGAAGTCCGCCAGGCCGACGGTGCGCAAGGCGCCCCCGCCGATGCCCCCTTCGACGTCATCATGCTGAGCGGCTCCGTGGTCGAAGTGCCGCCCGCCCTGCTGTCCCAGCTGAAAATCGGTGGCCGCCTGTTCGCCGTGGTTGGCAGCGAGCCCGTGATGCGCGCCACCATCATCACCCGCACTGGTGAATCCGCCTACGGCACCATGCAGCCCTGGGACAGCGAGGCGCCCCGCCTGCAGCATTTCCCCCAGCCGTCCACCTTCACGTTCTGATCACTGCATCCCACCGCCATGATTGCCCAGATCCAACCCGCCGACCTTTCCACCTGGCTGGAGGCGGCCCAGGCCGAGGGCGCACCCCTCGTGCTCGACGTGCGCGAGCCCTGGGAACTGCAGACGGCCAGTGTCCGGCCGGAAGGCTTCACGCTGGTGGCCATTCCCATGAACGAGATTCCGGTCCGTCTGGCCGAGCTCGACCCGACACAGCCGGTGGCCTGCCTGTGCCACCACGGCGCGCGCAGCCAGCGCGTGGCCAGTTTCCTCGCGCAGAGTGGTTTCGAAAATGTGGTGAACCTGGCCGGCGGCATCGACGCCTGGTCATTGCAACGCGATTCCACCGTCCCCCGTTATTGACCCTTCAAGGATGACCATGAGAAGCTTCCGTCCGGTCCAGTTTGCGATGGTGGCTTGTCTGGCCACCGCCGCCCCGCTCCATGCGCAGAGCCTCATCGAGCTCTACGACGCGGCCCGCGCGAGCGATGCCACCTACCAGTCGGCACGGGCGCAATACGACGCCAACCTGGCCCGCTCGGACCAGGCCAAGGCAGCGATCCTGCCGGCGGCGAACCTGACCGTCGGCGTCAACCGCAACCTCTTCGACAACAGCAATCCGGAATACCAGCGCGCCTATACCTCGCAGTCGGCCACCGTGGCGGCCTCCCAGCCGCTGTACCGGCCGGGCAACTGGGCCACCTACGAACAGGGCAAGCGGCTGGTCGATCTGGCCGAGGCGCAGCTGGTCTCCGCCGAGCAGGATCTGGTGCTCCGGGTCAGCCAGGCCTACTTCGATGTGCTGGCCTCCAGCGACAGCCTTACCTTCGTGCGCGCGCAAAAAAGCGCCGTGGCCGAGCAGCTCGCCTCGGCCAAACGCAACTTCGAAGTCGGCACCTCCACCATCACCGACAGCCGAGAAGCCCAGGCGCGCTACGACCTGGTGATCGCTCAGGAGATCGCCTCCGAAAACGACTTGCGGATCAAGAAGCTGCTGCTGGACCAGCTGGTCAGCCGGGTGGCAACCGAGCCAAAGCCGGTGCTCGCGCCGATCACACTTCCCGTGCTTCAGGCTCAGGACCTCGGCGGTTGGGTGACCATGGCCGAAACCAGCCACCCCGCGGTGCTGCAGGCCCAGACCGCGCTGGACGTCGCCCGCCTCGAAATCACCAAGGCCAAGGCCGACGCCAAACCCACGGTCGACCTGACCGCGGGCTACAACCTGTCGCGCAACCCCAGCGGCACGGCCAGCTCGACCCTGAATTCACATAACCACTCGACCAGCGTCGGCGTGCAACTGACCTGGCCCTTGTTCGCCGGCTACGCCATCCAGAACCGCATCCGCGAAACGCTGTCGCTGGAAGACAAGGCAGTGGCCGACCTCGAGGCCACCCGCCGCGCCGTCAGCCAGGCAACCCGCACGGCGTTCTTCGGCGTGCTTTCGGGGTTGGGGCAGATCAAGGCCCTCGAGGCGGCCGAGGCATCGAGCCAGAGCGCGCTCGAGGCCAACCAGCTGGGCTACCGGGTTGGCGTTCGAATCAACATCGACGTGCTGAACGCGCAAAGCCAGCTCTACCAGACCAAGCGCGACCTGGCCCGAGCCCGCTACGACGTACTGGTCGGCAGCCTGCGCCTGCGCCAGGCCAATGGCAGCCTGAAGCCACAAGACCTGCAGTCGGTTAACGCCCTGCTGGTGCCCTGACACGACAAGCCGCGCGCACCGGCGGGTCTACAAGGGTTGGCGTTCGGCCAGCACTTGCGCGATCGCCTCGGCCGTGCGCGCAGCCGCACCCCGGTGCGCACCGGCAAAGCGCGGTCCGGCCGCTGCCGCGTTGGCCAGGCTCTCGGCGTCGTTGAGCCATTCGAGCGCAGCCTGCACCGCTTCGTCCATGCCTGCCACCCGGCGGGCGGCGCCAGCCGCTTCGGACAGGCTTGCCGCTTCTGCAAAATTGAAGGTCGAAGGGCCCATGATGACCGGGCACCCGCAAGCGGCGGCCTCGATCAGGTTCTGCCCGCCCAGCGACTCGAAGCTGCCGCCCAACAGCGCAAGATGGCCAAGCCCGTAGTACAGCGCCATTTCGCCCAGCGAGTCGCCAACCCAGATGTCGGCCGCCGTTGGCGCCTGCGTCCACTGGCTGCGCCGCGCCACGCTGAAGCCTTCGGTGGCCACCAGCGCCGCCACCTCGTCGAACCGCTGTGGATGACGCGGCACGATGAGCCACTGAACGCCGTCGACACCCACGGCGGCATCGTCCGACGACAACGCGATCCGCGCACGGGCACGCGCCGCCTTCAACGCACGGAGCAACATCAGCTCTTCACCCTCGCGGGCGCTTGCGAACAGCACGACCGGCCGGCCCGCAAGGGCCCGCCAATCGCGGCCGCGCTGCAATTTCTCGGAATCAGGCGAGGCGTCGAACTTGAGGTTGCCCAGCACGCCGCGTACCGGTGCGCCCAGGGCGCGCAGGCGGCTGGCGTCGTCTTCGCTTTGCGCCCATGCCGCTGCCAGGCCACCATAGGCCGGTCGCGCGAGCACGGCCAGCTGCTCGGCCTGCCGCAGCGACTTGTCGCTGAGGCGGGCGTTCACCAGCACCAGCGGCACGTGGGCCGACGCGCATCGGGCCACAAGGTTGGGCCAGATTTCGGTTTCCATCAGGATGCCGATCCGTGGTTTGAAATGGGCCAGAAACCGCTGCGTGGCGCCGGCCGAATCCCAGGGCTGCCACACCTGCACATCACCGGGCTGCAACAGGGCCTGACCTTCGGCCCTGCCGGTAGCCGTGCCATGGGTCAGAAGAAGCCGCATGCCGGGCAACTGCTGCCGCAGCGCCTTCAGCAAGATGGCCGCCGTGCGCGTCTCGCCCAGCGACACCGCATGCAGCCAAACATAGCCGCTGCCCGCGGGCTGCTCGTAGCGCCCAAAACGTTCTTCCACGGCCTGGCCGTAACCCGGCTCGGCCACGCCACGGCGGCGCATCTTGCGGCGCAGCAGAGGCTGGGTGAGCCACATCAGAAAAGAATACAGACGAAGAATCAAATGGAAGCCCTGGGGGTCGTTGAGATCATGGAGACCATGGGAGATTGCGGCGCATTGGCGCCCTGCCCGGCCGCCCGCCGGGCAAACCCGCAGGGCAGCGACCTTACCACCAGCCGGGACCCTCAGCCGTCAAGGGCCGTCTTGCCCCCAGGTGCGCCTGAACCGCAGCGGACAGTGCACATGCGGCCCTCGGTGGCATCAGCGAACGCCATGCCGCAGCAACGCCGGCACCCCGCGAAGCCTTACTTCAGCGAAGCCAGCGCGGACGCCTGCATCCAGGCGAGCCACACTTTGTCGACGCTCGGCGTGGGGGACTCGAACACGCTGATCTGGTGGTCGTAACCGCGGGCGCCGCTGCGCCAGGCCGTGTTGAAGTTGCAGATCTGCACCACCGGCAGATCGAGGGCCATGGCGATGTGGCACAGGCCGTTGTCCACACCGATCACGCCCAGCGACTGCCCCATGGCGTCGACCATGGCGTCGGTGGACATGCGCGGCCAGACCACGGCCTGGCTGAGCCGGCCCGCAATGCTTTCGCTGCGCCACTGTTCCTCGTCGCTGCCATGCACGAAGGCGACCGTATAGCCGAGGCCGTTCAGGCGGTGGCCCAGGTCGAGCCAGTGTGCTTCGGGCCACATCTTGTCGGGCCGTGACGTGCCGTGAACCAACACCACCACCGGCGCCGGCGTGCTGGCGCCCGAATCGAAAAAGTCTTGTGCAATGTTCTGGATGGCCGTCGACTCCGGCGTGGTACGCACCGTGACGCCGTAGGCCATGGCCTGGGGCAGCGCATACACCAGCGAGCGGGCGCACATCACGCGCGACCGGTCCACCATGTGCAGGTTGGACTCGACCGGTATGGTCACGTCGGCCACGCGCCGGGTCGGCGCTTCGAAGCCCGAGCCTTCGGCCTGATCGGTGAGCGTGTAGCGCAGGCCGTCCGGATTGAGGCGCGCCATCTTGGCCACCAGCGACGACTTGCTCTGGCCCTGGAGATCGATCACGGCGTCGTAGCTTTCGAACTGCAGATCCGCCATGAAGGCCCGCCAGGCGGTCCGGGTCTCGGCTGTGAACACGGTCTTGCGCCAGCGCCGCAGGTCACACTCGATCACCCGGTGGACCGCGGTGCAGCGCCGGACCAGCGGCGCGAAGCCAGGCTCGACCACCCAGTCGATCCGGGTGCCGGGCAGTTCCGACCGGATGTCCTGCACCGCCGGCATGGCATGGACCACGTCGGCAAGTGATGACAATCGGACGATCAGGATGTTCATGCGGTAAACGGTGATGTGTGCGCCGGTGGAGCCGGTGGAGCAGGCCTGGAAGGTTCTGGAGCTTGATGAAAGCACAGCCATACAGATTGCCACGCCTGCCAGACGGTGTCCACCGTCGGCGGGCTATCACCGCCGACCGCTACCTGGTGCATATTGCCAAGGGGACCGGCACGCCAGATGCGCGGCTGGCTGAACAGTTGCACATGCGGAAGGTCGAGGGCGACCGCGAGGTGGCTGAGTCCCGAGTCGACGCCGATCACGCCGACACAGCCCGCCATGCGCTCCGCCAGGGCCGGCAGGCCCATGCGCGGCAACACCTTCGCGGCCGGGCCGATGGCCTGGCACAGCTGACGCGCAAACTCACCCTCGGCCGCGTTGGCCTGGGGCACGCTCACCGGCAGGCCTTGCGCGGCCAGCCGACGGCCGATCTCGGTCCACCGTTCGAGTGGCCACTCGTTTTCGACCCGGGTCGTGCCGTGCACGAGCATCACGCTGCCGTCGGGGTCGACGAGTTTGACTTTCAATTCGTCATAGCAGATGCCGCTTTCGTTCGGCACATAGCCCAGCGCCAGCGCTGCCAGGCGGCGGTAGCGCTGCAGCGAATGAATGCGGGGTGGCATGGGTTGGGGGCGGTCGACCAGGTAGCGCACGGGCCATTCGTAGCCGCAGTCCTCGCTGCCATTGCCATAGGTGGCCCGCCATCCGCCCGGCGCAAGGCGGGCTTTGCGGGCGATCAGGGCCGACTTGATGAGCCCCTGGAAGTCGATCACGATGTCGTAGGCTTCGCTTCGGAGCAGCGCCGCAAAACGGGCCCGCTCGGCCCGGACCGCCGGGCTGAAGGGCGTCTTGCGCCAACGTCGTTGGGCCAGGGGAATGACGCGGGCGATGCCGGGCACCGTGGCCTGAAGCAACGGTGCGAACGCTTCCTCCACGACCCAGTCGAACGTGGCCTGCGGCAAGGCCCGCCGCATGTCGTGCAGCGCGGGAAGGGTCTGGACCACGTCACCAAGCGATGACAGCTTGACCACCAGGACGCGCATGCCCTGCCCCGTCACCGCGCGGGAGGCTGGGGGGATCTCAGTGCGCGGGCGCGGCAAAGCTCGCGTCCGGCTTGACCTGGTGCAGCAGTTTCAGCATGTCGGCCTCGATGCGGTGCAACGCTTCCTCCGTGTGGCCCTCGAAGCGAAGCACCAGCACCGGCGTGGTGTTGGACGCGCGCAGCAGGCCGAAGCCATCCGGCCAGTCGACGCGCAGGCCGTCGATGGTGTTGAGCTCGGCCGGCGCCGGAAAGTCGGCCAGCGCAACGGCCTGGGCCACCAGCTTTGGCGGCTCGCCTTCGGCACAGGACACGTTGAGTTCTGGTGTCGAAAAGCTGGTGGGCAGTGCGTTGAGCACGGCGCTCGCGTCGGGCGACTGGCTGACGATCTCGAGCAGGCGTGCGCCGGCATAGGTGCCGTCGTCGAAGCCGAACCAACGCTCCTTGAAGAAGATGTGGCCGCTCATTTCGCCGCCCAGGGGCGCCTCGCCACCGCCGGCTTCGATCTCGCGCATCTTGGCCTTGATCAGCGAATGGCCGGTCTTGTACATGAGCGGTGTACCGCCGGCCTCGCGCACGGC